>NZ_JBADWU010000105.1:0-261473 GCF_056203535.1 Candidatus Limimorpha sp.
TTGCTGCGTTATGCTTGCCGTGCCAAAGTCAGGGTTTGCCGATGCAACCGTGAGGACATACACGAAGCCTTCCGTTATTTTGTCGGCAACTACCCTCCAGCTGTCTTTATAGTCATTCTCCTTGCCGCAAGGCACGGTGACGGTTAGCGATTCTGTCATGCCGTCAAAAACATTATTGCCTAAAGTAGGCGGCGTGGCGGGCTTGGCAATGATATGGGTGAAATTGCAATGCGCAAAAGCCATTTCTTTAATGCTTGTCACGGCGTTGCCGATGGTGAGCGAGCCGTTGAAGCCTGAGCAATTAATAAAAGCTACCCATCCAATGCTTGTTACGGAATTTGGAATGGTGAGCGAGCCAGTGAAGCCTGAACAATTAAAAAAAGCATAGTTTCCAATGCTTGTCACGGAGTAGGACGTGCCGTCATTATCTTCTACAGTGGAAGGAATGACAAAATCATGGGCGGTAAAGCCCTCGGTGTGTCCTGTCAGCTCAACGGTGGGCGGGTTGGTGCCTGTAACGTGGTAGTTCAGGTTTTCATAAGTGAAATCTTGCGCCTTCAGCGCGAAGCAACAGCACAATAAGGCTGCAAGAATGAGAAGCATTTTCTTCATTATTTATTTATTTATTATCTGTAAAATTGGCGGCAAAGATACGGAAAAATCGGTTTGCTTTCAAGTGTTTTTTGTTGGAGACAAATCCAACACAAATCTTTCATTAATCCTTGCTTTCTTCTTTCTTTCTTGCGTCAGCCAATCAGTGTAATTTATGCGCGGTTCCTGCGCTCCCTGAGCTTAGGTTGCTGAGCATGTCGAAGCATCGAAGGGATTTATCGAAGGATGCGCATTTAAAATTTCCGTGTCAATCCGTTAAATCCGTGTTCGATTTAAAGCAGTCTATTGAAAATCAGCGAAATCAGCGGTTCCAATAAATCCGTGCATCGTATCTTTGATTGAAAATTAGCAATAACTTGCTCACTATTCTAAAAATCATTCTTATTTTTGCACGTCAATAGCAATTACCATGATTAAAGAGAATTTAGAAGCCGTCCGCGCAACGATACCAGCAAACGTCACCTTGGTTGCCGTTTCAAAGACGAAACCCGTCAGCGACTTGCAGGAAGCCTACGATGCCGGACAACGCATTTTCGGCGAAAACCATGCCTTGGAAATGCGCGACAAACACGAAGTCTTGCCCCACGACATACAATGGCATTTCATCGGTCACTTGCAAACCAACAAGATAAAATACATCATTCCTTTCGTTTCGCTGATTCATTCCATTGATTCACAGAATCTTCTGGAAGCCGTTAACAAGGAAGCGAAGAAACACGGACGCGTTGTAGACTGCCTTTTGCAGTTTCACATCGCCAACGAGGAAACCAAATTCGGCCTCAATCTGGAAGAAGCCGAAAAACTGCTGAACTCCGATTCTTTCAAGCAAATGGAGAACGTACGCCTCTGCGGCGTGATGGGCATGGCCACTTTCACCGACGATGAAGACGAGATTCACAAGGAATTCCGCCATTTGAAAACGATTTTCGACACGCTGAAACAGAAATATTTCGCCAACCAGCAGCAATTCAAGGAAATCTCGATGGGCATGTCCGACGACTACCCGATTGCCATTGCCGAAGGTGCAACATTGGTGCGTGTCGGCAGCAGGATTTTCGGCGCCCGAAACTACAATGTCTAAGCCATGTTGCTCACATTCACACTTCTTATTGTTGGTTTCGTTGCCCTTATTTTAGGAGCCAATTGGCTCGTTGATGGTGCGACAAGCGTCGGCATACGCGCCAAACTATCACCTTTAATAATAGGATTGACGATTGTGGCCTTCGGAACATCACTGCCCGAACTCATCGTCAATATCTTTTCGTGCGCCAAAGGAAGTTCCGGCCTGGCCATAGGCAATATCATCGGCAGCAACACGATGAACATTCTGCTCATTCTCGGTGTCAGTGCCATGATTTACCCGATTGATGTCAACAACATATCCATAAAACGCGACATTCCGGCAGGTTTCGTTGCCACACTCGCATTGACATTGATGGCCAACGATTTCTTCATCGGCAGTTCAAAGACGGTCAATTGGATTGAGGGCATCGTTCTGCTTTTGCTTGCCGCCGCCTATCTTTACATGACGATGGCCAAAAGCGAGTCGCCGACAGGAGATGCTGATATTGAGCAGATTCCTTTACCTTGGGGCAAAACCATCCTCTTGCTTTTCGCTGGCATCGGAGGTCTCTATTTAGGCGGTGAACTTGTTTCGCGCAACGCACAGTCGCTGGCACGTTTATGGGGCATGGATGAATCGATGATAGGCTTGACGATAGTTGCCACCGCCACTTCCCTACCCGAACTGATTACTTCCATCGTTGCCGCCACAAAGAAAAACTCCGACATTGCCATCGGAAACGTGGTTGGTTCCAACATCTTGAACATTTTCATCGTTTTGGGCATCAGTGCATTGATCATGCCACTTGAGTTCGAACCGATGATGAATATTCAGCTTCTTATACTTTTCACCGCCAATGCCCTGATGCTGCTTTTCGTATTAACAGGCAAAGGCCGACACAAACTTTCGAGGGTTGAAGGCTCATTTTTGCTGTTGGGCTATGCCGCATTTATAACTTATTCTATCATTAGCGCATAATTTGTGTAAAAACACATATTTTCGGCAAGATTTTTGTATAGTGGAAAGCATCACTTGAATTATTAACAATTAAATACTTAGAAAAATGAAAAAATTCACCCTAATTTGTTTGGCTATCGTCGCCACCATGTTTTTTGCTTCATGCAGAGGCCCACAAGGTCCTGCCGGCAATGCCAATGTCGCTTCATCAACCGTTACTGTTTCCTCGCAAGACTGGTATTGGGACAACAACACTTCGTGGCGCGTTGACATCGATTATGCCGCAATCAACCTTGACATTCACGATTACGGAGCAGTTCTGGTTTACATGAACGATAGAAACACATGGAGGCAGATTCCTTTGACATTCTATTACTCACAGACTGACAATCAAGGAGTTGAACAGTTTTATTCTTCATCGCTTGAAGTTTCGTCATACCAAGGCGGTGTCAGTATTTTCTGGACAGAAAACGACTTATACGATGGTTACAGACCTGACACGCACCAATTTAAGATTGTAGTCATTGCCTCCGGATTGTACTACGACCGCCAGGATGTCGACTACAGCAACTACGAAGCCGTCAAGACTGCTTTCCAACTTGCCGATTAACAATCAATAGAAACAACAAAAACAAGGTGGCTCAAACGAGCCACCTTGTTTTATTTTATTAATGCGATTACGTCATTTTCAGTCCGTCAGGCCGAAAGTCGACTTTACCGATTCATAATCATCATAATCTACTTCAGGATGCGCATTGTAGAGACCTGCACCTATCACTACGATTCTGAAGTCATGAGTCTCAGGCTGGTAGCCATCATAGAAATCACTCTCCGTCCAAAGCACGCTCACGCCTTCCAAATAGAAAGAAACGTCCAATGACGAAGAATAAAACACTTCTTCTCCAGCATCATTAGTTTCGGAATAGTAGAACGTCCTTGGAAGCTGATTCCAAACATTATCGGTTTTCATATACACCAGCACGGCGCCACTGCCATAAATGTTGGCATTGATGGCCGCATAGTCGAAATCGACTCTCCAAGAACCATTATCCAAATACCAATCGTTAGGATAAACCGTTAAGGTTGAAGAACATACATTTGCGTTGCCATCGTGACCATCAAGACCATCATAGCCAGCAGGACCTTGAGGACCAACAGGTCCCATGGGGCCTTCTTTTGCACACGATGCCAACATGAAAACGGCTAATAAAGCCATACTCAAAAATTTCACTTTTTTCATTTTACTGCAATTTAAAGGTTGATAATTTTTTCTTTTATAATTCACGCTCCAAAGATACAATTTAATACCTTTGCGGCCATGAAAGAAAGTTATATTTTGACACATGCGGCTGGCATAATCGCCATGACAGCTTGGGGATTATCGTTCATCTGGTCGACGCAAGTTTATGAAAGCCTGAATCCTACCACAACGATTTTCCTACGTTTAGTCGTGGCAACAATTTTCTTCACAGCCATTCTATTCATCTTCCGCCTCAACGAGAAAATCAGGAAAGAGCATCTCGCACTTTTTGCATTGGCAGCACTTTTCGAACCGTTCCTCTATTTCATTTGCGAAGGCTACGGTTTGAAAAACTCCTCACCCATCATCGGGTCGGCCATCGTCGCCATGATACCGTTGGTGACCCCTATCGCTGCGGCCATCTTCCTGAAAGAGAAGCTTACACCCATGAACATTGTAGGACTTGTCGTTTCATTCGTTGGCGTCGTAACCATGCTGCTTAACAAGAACTTAGATCTCACGGCATCACCAAAAGGCATTCTTTTTCTTTCGGGTGCCGTCATTGTTGCCGTTGGCTATTCCATCGCCCTCATCAAATTGACAAAATTATACAAACCATTGACAATCACATGGATGCAAAACATCATCGGCATGATTTACTTCATTCCGTTGGTCATAGTGATGGGACGCCTTGATCCATCGCCTAACTATGCCAACGTGCGAGCATATATCGTTCCATTGGTTTGCCTTGGCGTGTTTTGCAGCGCCATCGCCTACGCTTTGTGGGCCTTCGCCTACAGCAAATTAGGCGCTTCGAAAGCCAATGTCTACACCAACCTGATTCCCGTGTTCACCGCCATTTTCAGCTATTTCATCATTCACGAAAGCCTGACGCCACAGAAAATCATCGGCATCGTCCTTGTCGTTTTCGGTCTCGTGCTTTCGCAACTTAAAGACTTGAGACAGGCAAGATTATCAAGAGAAAAATCCACAAAATAAAGACTATCGGCATGATTACCAGCAAGACAAACCCTAAGATAAAGAACATCGTCAAGTTGCAGAAAGCCTCCGAACGCCGCGAGCAGAACCTCATCATCATCGAAGGGCAACGGGAGATTGAACGTGCCCAGAAATGCGGCTTTGAGATTGACCAGCTTTACGTCTGTCCCACCCTTTTGCGCGAGCCGTTAAGCATCACCGCCAACTGGACGGAAGAGGTTTCGGAAGAAGTGTTCGACAAAATCGCCTATCGCGAAGGCAGCGATGGACTGCTGGCTTTGTCAAGGCCTAAATACAAGAGCCTGAACGAGTTCCGTCCAAGAGAAAACGCCTTGGTCATCGTGTTGGAAACCGTCGAAAAGCCCGGCAATTTGGGTGCCATCATGCGTACCGCCGATGCTGCTGGCGTTGATGCCGTCATCGTGGCCGACCCACAGACCGACATTTTCAACCCTAACGCCATCCGCGCCAGCATAGGCTGTATGTTCAGCGTGCCTGTATATGCCTGCTCGACGGAAGAATGTATCAGTTGGCTGAAAAGCAATCACATCAAGATTTACTGCACCTACCTGAAAGCCTCCATCGATTACCTGGATGCCGATTTCCGAGGCGCATCAGCCATCGTGATGGGCACTGAAGCCACGGGCATTTCTGATGCCTGGGTGGAAGCCGCCGACCAGAACATTATCATCCCGATGAACGGCATTGCCGATTCGCTGAATGTTTCGGTCACCACGGCCATTGTCACTTTTGAAGCCATTCGGCAAAGACGGAGAGAGCAGTTTTAATGCCTCTGGCTTTTGGCTATTGGCTTCTGGCACAATGATTCCAAATATAACACCATTACATTTTATTGAATAAAGTGCCAATAGCCAGAAGCTAAAGGCCAAAAGCAAAAAACATGAAAAAAGACTACTTACTGCTGCATCTATCGGTCTTCATTGCCGGATTCACCGGCGTTCTGGGGCGTCTCATCAGCCTCGATTCCGCCGTGTTGGTCTGGTATCGCATGGCCTTTGCTGGATTGCTTATGCTGGTCTTTCTAATCATCACCAAACAATTCAAAAAGAGCGATTTCCACGACAAGTTGCAAATGGGTGGCGTCGGCATGTTGCTTTGCCTGCATTGGGTTTTCTTTTATGCCAGCATCAAGTCATCCAATGTTTCCATTGGCGTAGTTTGCTTCTCGTTAGTGGGGTTCTTTACAGCCCTGTTCGAGCCTATCATCAACAGGCACAAGTTCTCGGCGCGCGAGTTTCTTTTCAGTCTGCTCACGTTGTTAGGCATTTACCTCATCTTCCAGTTCGATGCACGTTATCGCTTGGGTATTTGCTTAGGCATCGTCTCTTCGGCTTTATATGCCCTTTTCGCCATTGCCAACCAAAGAGTTGGTAAAAACTACGAAGCCAAAAACATGCTGTTTTGGGAAATGACAGGCGGCCTCATCGGATTGTCGGTTTTACTCCCCATCTATCAGATTTTCATTCCAATAGGCAGACTCATTCCAACCGGATTAGACCTGGCCTATCTTTCATTTATGGTCATTATCTGCACCATCGGATTATGCCTGCTACAAATCATTGTCCTGCAAAAAATTGCTGCTTTCACCGTCAATCTGACCTATAATCTGGAACCCGTCTACAGCATCATCCTTTCCATGTTCATCTTCAAGGAATACAAGGAACTGAATGTGGCATTTTATTGCGGCATTGCGTTGATTATCCTGTCGGTAGCCTTGCAAACTTGGAGCGAGGTGAGAAAAAGGGAAAGCGTTTCCGACACCAAATTATAATAGTCCAAACTACCCAATCTTCACCACTGCATCAGCCTCAGCCACGACTGCTTCGCGATGCGAAATGAATAGAATGGTTTTCTTGCCATGATAATACTGCTTCAGGTTTTGCAGCAGCTTACATTCCGTTTCGGCATCGACGGCGGATGTGGCCTCATCAAGAATCAGGATATTGCCTTCATGCAACAAGCCACGCGCAATGGCGATGCGCTGCGCCTGGCCTTCGCTCAAGCCGCCGCCACGCTCGCTGCATGAAGTTGCAATGCCTTGGGGCAAATCGAAGACAAAATCAGCCACTGCACGATGCAAGACTTCATTGATTTCATCTTCCGAAGCATCAGGCTTGGCCATCAGCAGGTTGTCACGGATGGTGCCACTGAAAAGGCTGTTGCCCTGCGGGACATACATGAAATTGCAACGCAAACCCACATTGGCAGGACGTCCTGCAATTCGTATTTCTCCTGATTCAGGTCTCAGCAATGCCAGAAGCAATTTCGTCAAAGTGCTTTTCCCGGCACCCGTCTCGCCTACAATGGCCGTCAGTTTTCCGGCGGGGAAACGTGATGAAAAGCCGTCAAACACTTTTTTCTGCTGATTCGGATATGAGAAAGTCAATTGACGCACCTCAATTTCAGGAACTTCGGTAATGGATTCAGGCTCCGTTTCTTTCTCCAAAGGCAAATCCTGAAGGTCCATCAGACGCTCCACCGATGTCAAAGCACGGATGAAATTCGGCACCACCTTGGCGAGACTAGCCACCGGGCGTTGCACCTGCCCTACCAGTTGCAGGAAAGCCGTCATCATGCCGAAAGTGACCGCACCGCTACGGATGCCGAACACGCCCCACAGAAAAGCCACGGCATAGCCTGATGCGAAACCCAGACTCATGAACGTGCGTGCAATGGCTCCGTAATTCAAGCGTTTTCGCGTGTCGCCATACAAATCCTTCTGCAACCAGCGCAAGCGATCCACCATACGTTTCGCACCTGCAATGGTAAGCACGACGATACGATTCTGCAGTGTTTCCTGCAAATGCGCCTGAATGGCACTGTCCTTGGCACGAATGGCATTAGTCAGGCCACGCAAAGTATTGAAAAACAAGCGGCTTCCCAAGACAGCCACCACCATCAGCACAAGCAAAATCCAAAGCAGATTGGGAGCCATCATCAACAGGAAAACCGAAGCGGCCAGCAATTGGAAGACCGTTATCACCACGCTTGGCAAACGCGAACAGCAAAAATCCACCACTATGCTCACATCCTGTTCCAAGCGGTTAATGGCATCGCCACTATGAAAGGTATCTCGGCCATCCCACTGGCTGTTAAGCACATGGGCATATAACGACCGTCTGATTCTTATCTGCGTCTTGATGGAATTGAGGCCCTCAAGATAATCATACGCCACATGCGAAAGCAATTGCAAGAGCATGATGCCAATCATAGCCCAAACGTAAGGCATGATGGGCTTGTCGAGGGTTCCCGTCGCAATGTCGACCAAGGTCTTGCAAACTGCCACAAACGACAACGATGCCGCCACGCCTATCAGTCCGATAAGCACGCAAAGCAGCATCCGGCCACGGGCAACGCTTGCAAAGCCATGCAGACCTTTTATGCAGGATTTGAAATTTCTCATTCCATTATGCCGATTCGCTTCCAATCGTCCAAAACGACGGCAGCATCATGTTCCGCCTGGTCTTTAGGAATGCCGTAAGCCTCGACAAGAAGGTCGACGAGCGTTGCCAATTCGAAATCCTTCCCTTCGACTGCATCCCACAGATAAGCCGAGGAAGCATTCATCGACACCATTTGCGTGAAATCGGCAACGGCATTGCCTTCCGCAACAAGAATAAACTGGTCGCCCAAAGGACGAAGCACTAAATCTTTCTTTGTTCTCATATTCCTAATTTCAATTTTTTCCTATAAATCCACAACAAGCGTTTCCTGAAAGGCAACATTTTAAGCCAAAGTCGGCCTTTTTTCGGCCTCACACGTTTCCCATTCGGCTTGACGATGCCAACCGCAGTTCCCAAAACATTGCATACCCTCGCCGCTTCCGTTCCCTGCAGGTTACCATCTCCCATAAGCGTCAGATTATCACCCGATTTCGCAATGACGCGATGCAAGACAAAGCGTCCATCTTTGAGTTTTGCCAAGACAATATCGCCGACCTCAACAACATCATTTTTCCTCAAAATCACGCTGTCGCGTCCTCCCTCGATGAACGGACGCATGCTCACGCCTTTGGGCGTGAAACGCACTTCGCGGCCTTCGGCGAGGAAAGCGTCAAAGCTTTCCATCATTACTTCGTCAGGGAGGATAATCTCGGTCATTTCATGATGGTTTTTGAAGACAATTGCGCAGCATCGGCATCAGGCAGACAATCCAGATGATAGAACGGCACCGAAACCACAGTCTTTTCCATGGTCTCATGCAAGCCGTCATACATCTCGCGGTTCATTTTCAAGCCCGAAACGGAAGAATACAATGCAGCGTAGGCTTCGGGCAGGGCGCAGCTACGAATCCTGTTTTCGGGTGCCTGGGCCAACTTCACGATGCCGCCGACAGGCACGCCTTTATTTATATAACACGGCGTTTTGCCACTCCAAGGCGAGCCGTAGACCCATACCGTGCCGTCGTCCTGAATCCTGACAATAGGATTATCGTCGTTAAGCAGACGGCAGCCAGGTACATTTTCAAGCCAAAGGCGGCTGTGCGTACTCTTGCCCGTGCCGCTCTTGCCGAGGAAAAGATAGCCCTTGCCTTGGTTTTCAATCACCGAGGCGTGCATTTCAAGGATGCCGTGAGTCGCATTGACGAAAGCAAACATCAACATGCAGGAGGTGTCGATGACGAAATGCAGGTCGGCATTTTCCAGCAGTTTCAGTTTTGCCTTTGAAAAATCAGGCGTGGCCAAAAGCTTGGCGCAACAAGGCTGCATGGCTGTGGGTGCCATCTCGAAAAGCCAGTCTTCACCACAACGGTAAATTGAAATCATCGGTGCATCCTTTTCAACCACTTCATTGAAATACAGTTTCTTATCAGCATCAGCGAATGATTCAACACTAATTTCAAAAGACACGGGATTCTCTCCCTGATTTTCAAATGGTTTGTAATTCTCCAAGCCATCAATAATGGAATCGTTATCCGAAATGACGGAAAACACAGACCCTGCTACTTTATAATATCTACTAATTTTCATCTTTCAAAAAAACAAATGCAAAACTACACAATATTTTTCTTTATGCCGCCAACCATTTTTTCACGGTATTGACGCAAGGCTATTTTCGGAAACACCCAAAGCAACCGCCATTGCCTTACCTGAATACTTAAGAAAGTTGTCAGACGGCGTTTCCATCCGATTTGTTTTCTATGCGTCTTCGCCATACTCCATTCAATGCCGAAATTACCTTCTTTCAATATGATTTCCACGGCACGTTTCGCCCTTTTGACGCATTTGCCATCGTAAAAAGGCATTTCATCCTTTGGCAATCCCAGCCAATCAACAGCGATGCAGCCGAACACCTGCCAGGCATCCATCAGATGAAGGCGGCGCAACATGTCGCTCAATTCATTTCTGTTGATGGTTTCACACTTCGCATGAAGCAAAAGGATCCAATCGCACAACTGGCGCATTCCGATGCCGCCCGAAATAAAATGATGATATGCATGATGAAATACGAACAGGGCATTGAAAGTGTCGGCAGGAAGCCAAACATTCACTCCGTTTATCATCATCGAATTGCCCCCGATTGCCATTCCTTGGTCGGAATAAGGCTCATAGATGACATTCATTTCACGATAATAGAACAATGATGTAAGCCTATGGATTTCGACAGTCACGCCATCAACAACGACATGGTAATTCAGTTCCGTACCATAACCCTTGGCGGCTTCCGCTTCGCCCGCCATTTCATTGACCAAGGCACAGGCCACATCATATTTCTGTTTGCCTACATACAAATCGATGTCGCCACACTGACGCAATTCGGCGACAGGATAATTGGCCGCCATCCCCTGCCCTTTCATCAGCACCGACTCGATGCCATTATCGCGCAAAGCCGTGACGATTCGCGCAATCATGGCATTGATGCGCTGATGTGTCCGAGCCAATGCGACGAGCTTATTGCGCAGAAAGTCCTTGTTTTTTTGCGGCAGCGCCCGTCCTGCCTCACATTGCAATCCTGCATGACAGACAAGTCCCATCGTAGTCTGTCGGCGTGCCGTTTCAAGGACATTTTTCCAATCCACCTTACGCACGGCATCCTCCGAGCCATTCCACAAGGCGGAACGAAGCAGAGAGAAATACATGCTATCAGATTCCTTTATGATACTCAACGAATTACGATTTCAGACATTCTGCGCATCTTGCCACGAACTATCGTATTGTCGCTTTCGGTAGCAACATGATACAGCACGGAATCGCCGCAGAAAACATCCATAGCAAAGCCACGGTAAAACGCGCCTGGAGGCAACATGACAGTGAAGACTTTCGCAGTGTCATTCGACAAGGCAACACCTTCGGGACAATCCAGCCAGACTTCATTGTTGCCTTCCGATGATGACAACGCCAAAAGCTGCTGGTCTTCCTTGCCAATGTGACGCACAACATAGTTTCCCCACAGCCTGTCAATTGTATCGTTATCGGTAAAGCGCAAGGCCGTAACCGTGGCATTGCCTTTCAACAGCACCTGCAAGCCTCCGCATACACTGCTGAATTTCTGTTCCCTAAGTTTTCCGCAAGCCACCGTCGGACGCGCTGGCAAGTCAATGCCCGAAGGCAAATACTGCTGATGTTGGAAGAGCCTTATTGTAGGATTTCCGTTACAAAAACCCACATAATTCTCCTCGGGCATAACGGCAAAATAATAATCGCTGCCTTCCACCTTCTGCTGGCGGCAAAAAGCATATTCCTGCGAGAACGAGCTATCGCGAGCCAACATGCCATCGAAATCAAAAACGACCTGCTTCCCATGTCCTCCAGCCGAATCGTTGTTCAGATAGAATACATCTTTCGATGGAGCCTTTTCGCTGCAAGAAAGCAACATCAGATTTGTCAGTAAAAGCGTTACCGAAAACAGTTTCTTTAACATTATCCTATCACATTACAATCATTCAATCACACATTCTTCAATATGGCATTGATGCTCCTTGGTCTTTTCATCGTAATTGATGCCCACAAAAAGCAAGTTGCCACGATAATGTTCCAGCAGGTCATCATATTTCTTTTCCTTTATCTGGTTTATCGCCGATTCCGCCGACTTGTTGTTTTTCAGTTCGATAATCATGGCCGGAATGTTCGGGACGTATGGAATCAGCGCCAAATCGGCATAGCCTTTGCCCGTGGGCAATTCCTTTATGACCGTGTATTTCGTGTTTGCATAGAAATAGGCCAAACCAATCGCACTTTGAAACGATGCCTCATTGTTGTAAGTCAGCGGATTGGTGGTGCGGATATGCGCCTCACTCAAGGCGGCGGCCACAGCAGCCTCATCCTTATTGATAGTGGCCTCAAGCAACTGCTTGGAATCATTTATCATCTTGATAATGGGCTGATAATCCTTTTCGTGCTGGACTGAAATCACCCACTGCTTGCGGATTTCCTCATTCGGTATATAGCAGAGTTGCGTTTCCCTATCGTAGGCCAGGTAGCCGAGATGTATCAGGTAGGTGAACACATCGTCCTTGCCGTGGAAATCCGTCATCGTGTTCAGGTAGGAATCCACCTCGACAGGCGCCTTTCCGCCACCCATCATCGTAATGACATCATCCTTCATGCCATCGAAATTCATCAGAATGTAGAGTTTCAAGGCCTCGTATGAACCTGTCTGCGTCCAGTAACTGCCGTATTCACGGTTCATCATGGCACTCACAACCGAACGCGGACTGAAAATCTCCCTCACCGTCTTTAAATCATAGCCATCATACCAGCGCTTGCACTCCTCGTAATCCATGCCATACTGCTCGCAAAGACCTTTTGTTTCTTCTGCCGTGAAACCCACAAATTCGGCAAGTTTCATCGGATTGGTCATCGAATACTCGGTGAAAAGGTTGAGTTTCGACTGTATTTTGTCGCGCACAATGGGCAGAATGCCTGTAAGATAGGCAAGCGAAATGGCAGGCGAAAGGTCAGTATTCTTGAAAAGTCCGTTCAAAAATTCGAGATACGCATTGAAGAGCTTGCTTTCAACTTGCTCGCGAACAAGCACATCATATTCGTCGATGATAACGGCGAAAGTTTCGCCGGTCTTGGCATACACACGCTGAATGGCTATCGGAAGCGTATCATCCTCATAGAGTTTGACTGAAGGGAAAGTTTCCCTGAGTTCATCCTTAACCATCTCCGTGATGAAATCAATCAGGTTACTTTTATCCTTAATGTTCCTATACACCGCATTTAAGTCGAACTTGATCACATTCAGCTTGTTAAGATATTCTTCAAAGCTCTTATCCTTGGCAATCTTCAAGTCCATGAACAATTCCCTTGAGTCGCAGCCTTTCGAATAATAGGCCGAAATCATATTGCCTGCCATACTCTTTCCGAAACGGCGTGGGCGGGAGATACAGAGGAAATTGTTCTCCGTATCAACAAGTTTGTTCAGTTCGGCAATCATCATCGATTTGTCGATAAAGATTTCTGATTTTTTAGCTCGCTGCAACAGCACGTTGTTCGGATTGAGATAGATGCCCATGGCTTTATGATTTTTTCAAAGCGCAAAAATAAAAACTTTTCCCATTTACCGCAACTTATTCCGCTCATAATGCGGCGCAACGACAGCGATGAAGAACGCCAAGGCGACAACGACCATAATGTCGGCCACCAGATAAGCCGCACTGAACGAGAAATGTTCGGAAATGGCACCGCCCGAAAAAATGCCAATACCAAGTCCTAAATCCCAGGAAGTCAGATAAGTAGAAGTAGCCGTACCGCGCTGACTGTTCGGTGCCAAATTGATGAACAAGGCATTGAAAGCGGGGAAACAAGTGCCGAAACCCATACCGCAAAGCATGGCAATCGAGAGGAATGCCACAGAGGTAAATTTCGCATTCAAGTCGTTGACATAGTGGCACAAAGCCAAACCCAACATGGCGAGCACTACGATGGCGAGACCTATCACGATGGTGAACGACACCTTACCTTTGTCGACCATACGGCCCGAGAACAAACGCGAAGCAATGAGGCCAACGGCATAAACCGTGAAGAACAAACCGCTGCTGATGGCAAGGTCCATCTCCTTTGCATAAAGAGCTATGTAGTTGGAAATCTGTCCGTATGCGAAAGCCAGCAGCATGAAAGAAACGCCTGCCAGCAGACCTTTAATGAGAATGAAACGGTCGAACGACAAAGGCGGACGCTTCAACGGAGGACGGAATTTCGTCTCAATACGCGAAGCAAACAAAGCTGCCAAAAGACTACACACCATGCAACCGATGAAAATAACATTGAAGCTATATTTCTCATAGACAAACAATCCCGTCATCGGCCCAACCGCCATCGCGATGTTATTGGCCACGCCAAAATATCCAATACCTTCTCCCCTTCTTGCCGACGGCACGACATCAATCACCAAAGTGTTGCCGCCTACTGAAGTCAAGCCGAATGACAAACCGTGCAGAATGCGCACAATGATAAGAATAGTGATGGTTGACGCAAAAAGATAGCCGCAAAAAACGGCTGTAAACACCGACAAGGCAAGCAGATAAAGCGGTTTGCGTTTGAAAGCATCCATCATGTAGCCCGAGAACGGACGCACGCACAAGGTTGCCAAGGTGTAGCACGAAATGACCGCCCCGACCACCGAATTGCTCGCCTGAAAATTCTGCTGGATGAAGAAAGGCAGTACTGGCAGCAATAGGTAGAACGAAAAGAAAAACAGAAAGTTAGCAATGCAAAGGCAAATGTAATTCTTATTGAAAAGTTTCTCTACCATAACCCTTTTGAAAAAACGTGCAAAGATACGTTTTTTCGGGAAGCATCGTTGTAATGGAAAACATCAAATTTTAGCGGAACACTCCAATCTCACATCGTCTGACGAAGCCCCCACCATAAAGGTAAATTTGCCAGGCTCGAAATGCCAGCCTTTTTCGGTGGAAAAAACGGACAAATCACTTTCAGAAAGCGTGAAAGACACAGAAGCCGTTTCACCTTTATTAATATGCACCCTTCGGAAGCCTTTCAGCAGTTTTGAAGGCGGCGTAAGGGAAGCCTCTTCATCACGGACATAAAGCTGAACCACTTCATCGCCATCGTAGTCTCCTACATTTTTCACCGAACACGAAATGACAAACAGAGCATCAGCATTGTTCGGATGTTGCTCTATTTGCAAATCGCTGTATTCGAACTGCGTGAAACTCAGGCCATAGCCGAAAGCATACAAAGGTTTTGAGGAACTTTCAACATAATCGGAACAATTGGGCTGGGAATAATAAACTGGAATCTGGCCCACATTACAAGGAATGGAAATCGGCAAACGGCCAGCTGGATTGTAATCGCCCCAAAGGATGTCGGCCAAAGCCGAACCGCCTTCCATGCCCGGATACCATAGCATCAGCAAAGCATTGGACTTTTCAGCAGCAAGGTTTTTCAGCATCGGACGACCTTCAATATAAACCGTAACGACTGGTTTCCCAAGGGAATAAACGGCTTTCATCAACTCGTTCTGCTTGCCTAACAAATCCAAAGTGCAGCGGTCGTAGCCTTCGCCACATTCCATATCGGAAAGCGACGGAGTGGCTTGCGTAAAACTCGAATTGGAGTCACGCGCCGATGAACCACCGACAACCAAAACCACGGCATCAGCCGATTGTGCGGCTTTCACCGCCGATTCAATGTCTGCATCCGATTCATCACGCACCGAGCAGCCTTTAGCATAGACCACCTCTGCCCTGCCCTTTTCACAGATTCCTTCCAACATCGTAACGATTCTCTCAGGCTCTTGCGGTGACGTGTAATCGCCCAACTGATTGTACATGTTATCCGCATTCGGGCCGATTACGGCGACTTTTTTAATTGTTTCAGCAAAAGGCAAAATGCCATCATTTTTCAGCAGAATTGCCGATTCCAAAGCGACTTGTTTTGCAAGGCTAATGTTTTCGGCAGAACCGACTTCTTTTTCCGCAAGTGTCTCATCCACAAACGGATTGTCGAACAGGTCCAAATCAAATTTCAGCTGCAAGACATGACGCACAGCACGGTCTATGTCATCTTCGGTAATTAATCCACGCTGCAAGGCCTCTTTCAGGAAACCGCCGTAACTATAGCCGCTAAGATCAATATCGACGCCCGCTTTCAAAGCCAAAGCCGCGGCTTTGGCAGGATCAGCCGCCACATGATGGGTGGCAAATAAGGCATTTATGGAAAACAAATCGGAGAAAACGACACCATCGAAACTCCATGATTTACGCAAAACCTCTTGCAAAAGCCAAGCATTTGACGTACATGGCACGCCGTCGATGGCATTGTAGGATGTCATCACCGATTGGGCACCGCCTTGTTTTATTGCCATTTCGTAGGCAGGCAGATAATCGTTCATCAAGCGGTTTTTCCCCACTTCAGCGGCGGCTCCATTATGTCCGCCTTGCGACATGCCATACGCTGCGAGGTGTTTCAAAGTGGAAACCACGTTTTTCTGCATTCCTTTTACAACGGCAGCACCAAGAGTACCAGTAAGATATGGATCTTCACCCATGGTTTCCTCCACCCGCGACCAACGTGGGTCACGGGCAATGTCCAAGACTGGACCATAACCCACTTGTGCGCCTTGCAATCGGATTTCCTTGCCCATAACCTCACCCATTTTTTCGAGCAGTTTTGGATTCCAAGTGCTCGCCTGTGCAATGCCTGTCGGGAAAACCGTTGTGCCGATTGCCATGTGGCCATGCGGTGCTTCCTCACAAAACAGCAACGGAATGCCCAAGCGCGTATTTTCAATGGCATAACGCTGCATTTCGTTCAGCATGATGGCCGCTTGTGCAGGTTTCAAACCCGTTTCCACCGTCTTTTGCGACCAAGGGTCGGCACGCAAAACGCCATAACATGAGCCCAACGGCAACGTGTCCATCATACCTTTGAAACTCTCGCTGAACCAGAGCGAATCGCCTTCCTTTTCATAAAAATTGAAACCAATCGGACATGACAGCTGACCGCATTTCTCGTCGAGGGTCATTTGGGAAATGAGTTCACCAACCTTGTCATGTTTGGAGCATGAAGAGCACAAAACAAGAAAAAACACAATCAAAAAAGGAAAAGAAAGCCGCCAACTAGCAGACTTTCCAACGGCAACCCAGTTGGGTGCCGTTGCGCTGCTGAAAAAAAGTATTGTCATCGTTTTGAGTGTTTTGTGAGACTACACTAATTTTCCAATCCAGTCTTCCTTGTCGCCAGGCAGCATATCCACCACTGGGATTTCAATCATCGTGTAGCAACCGGGCTGCAAACGCATGGTGGCACGCGCCACGTTCACAAGCACTTGGCCCGTCAAGGCGGGATTGTTGATGCTCATGTTGAAATCGAAACGCTGGTTTTGGGTCATGCCCGAAACGCCTTTGCGCACCATGTTGACGCCATGCCCCATATCGCGCACATCATCGACGCTATTGACGGCAAAAACATGAGTCTCGTCGTTGGCGAAATACGGGTCGGCCTTGATGTCGGCAGTCACCTGTTCAAGACTTGCTCCGTCTTCCAATTCCACATATACCATGCGGCGGTGAATGCCTTCGCCCAAAGGAATGGTCACCGACAAAGCGTTTTTCACGCCTTTTTTGCCGCGCACACATACGCTGTGACCCATCGACATGCCTGGACCGAAATTTGTATAAGTCAATCCCTTAGGGGCAAGTCCTTGAAGTAAAGTGCGAACCACCGAATCCGAACCAGGGTCCCAGCCCGCAGCAATCACGCTGACGGTTTTCGTTTCCTTATTGATAGGCATCAGCTCATGACGGTATTCAGGAATCGACGTGTGAATGTCGAAAGAATCGACCGTATTGATGCCCAAAGGCAGAATCCGTTTGGCATATTCGGGACAGCTGCGCGTCGGCAAGGCCAGAATCGCGACATCGACATCATTCAGTTCCTGAATATCTTTCACCACCTTATACGGCGTCAGTTCCAAAGGCTTATCGTCATCGCCCTGACGGCGCACAATGCCGGCAATCTCAAAATCGGGTGCCGTTTCCAAAGCCTGCACCGCATAACGGCCTATATTGCCGTAACCTACGACAGCTGATCTAATCTTTTTCATTTCAATTGAATTTTGATGAGCAAAAATAGGAAAGTTTGCGATAAAAGCATTCCCTATTGATAAAAAACATCACTTTTGCCGGATGAAAACAATGCAACAGCAAGTACAGTAACATAGGTTGCAATAATTTAGGGCAATAATATACAATTTGACCTTTTTATAACCAAAACACTCAAAACCTTTCTCTACCCGCCTTTGAATCTCGCAACTGCTCGATTCAAATCAGCCTTTCAGCGTTTTCAACTATAATCTTTCATTCTATGCCTAAATGTATAATATTGCCAAAAACATAGGCGATACGATTTTCACGGCTGCCTTCTTTCTTATTGTGTTCTCGGCATACCACACTTCAGCCATGCCTCCCTTGCCCAGAAGGCGTTGAAGCGTGTAGCCATTGATTGTCTTTCCTTGCATACCAAATCGTTATTTTTTGCCATTATCTTTCACAAACCTGGCGCCACAACCAAACGGGCAGCATCCGTCAGCCTCCAGCTTTTTCCAATGTATTGTCATAGGTATGTTCTTTCCGCATTTCGGACACTTGTAGCGTGGCTGATACTTGAGCTGAATGTCAGTCAATTCTTCAGTGATGTCGTTGTTCTTGCCCAAGGTGAAGATACCCATAAGAGCTGAAACGACAGAACCGATACTGATGACAACAATTCGCGCTTCGCCACCGACAAAAGGCATCAGGATTAGACCAACGGCGGCAGGAACAAGAGTGGCTATCAGCCTTGGCAACTGCGTCTTCTTATTTATCTCCTGCCTTAGTTTGACCACCTCATCCTGATATGCGATATAAGCCTTTTTCATATTGGCAAATTCCACCGAGAAATCAGTTCTGTTGGCGTTTTCGATTTCCTTTATTTTTTCAAATACATCATTGACATCCAAGACATAGCAGTCGCCATAGGACAGGCCGCCTAAACGGACATCATCGCCTTTCTTAATCCGTGTCGATGCCACCTGCTCGCCATTGACAAAAGACCCATTTGACGAATCATTATCAATATAAGTGAGCATGCCGTTGTCGTAATCCAATTTGCCATGATGGCGGCTTACTTTTTTAAAATTATCGGGGACCTTGATGTCATTTGGTCCCGTTTCTTCCCTTCCAATTTTAATTTCAATCATAAAACTAAAGTGTTGCTACAATCATACAAGAGTCAAATTTTCAATCATTTTGAGACCCCGGCTGTTGTTGGCCGGTAGTCTCTGGCTGTTGAACAGGTTCAGTAGCAGTTGTCTGGTTGGTCTGCGAATTGCCTGCCGGCTGCTCGTCTGGCGTTGTGGCCTGCTGGCTAGTAGTTTCAGGTTGTTGGACAGGTTCATTGACAGTTCCATTAAGCATCTCGCTAATGTTGTTCAGCTTGCCTTCTTTCTTTTTATCATTATTGACAGTGTTGATGGCCTCAGCTTCACTGCTGATTCGCTCGACTTCAGCCTCGGCTTCCTGAGTCCGTCTCTCCGCTTCTTCAGCGGCTTTTGCATCGGCTTCGGCTTTTTCCCTTGCCTTCTTCTCAGCCTCACGTTCAGCTCTCCTTGCTTCCCTTTCTGCCTTCTTCATATCCGCTCGATTGGTTTTCCCATCATCTGTTTCTGTCACCGGGACTTCAGTTTTTTCCTCTGTTTTCCCAGCATTTTCATCATGAGACTTATTTTCAATGACAAACAGCAAGCACAAGGCTAAAATAATCAAGGCAAAAAGAATGATAAGCATGTCCTTGCTAGTGAGTTTCTTCTTTTTTGGCTTGTCACCTTGATCAGAATGTCCGAAGTGCAAAGGAGCAGAAGATGAACTCTGAACAAGATTTCGCCCTGATTCTGCTTTTACATCCCCTTTAACTACAGCTGCAGGAACAGATTCCGTTTCAGAGGCAGGAGCATCATCAATTTCATCAATGGAGAGCGTCTTCAGGTATTCCTGATAGTCATCCATGATTTCGCTTTCGGTAATCCAAGTCAGTTCACTATCGTCACCATTGTTGAAAGCATCCTTTGCTTCAACCTGAATAACCAGCGCCGTGTTGTTGTCTTTTGAAAGTTTGTTGCACTGTTTTGCCAGCCTTTGGCATTTCTCTTCAAAAGGTATCGAAGCATCGAGCATCATGGGAACAAGTTCATGATCGCCCCAAGCCTCAACCACGCCATCGGAACAAAGCAGGAAAATGTCGCCTTCTTGCAACTGGTTGATTTTCACAATAGATGCCGTTGCCACCTTGCCTTTTGCATTGGCCATGATGGCATTGGAGATACGGTTCGACATGGGATGATGGCGTCCTGCTTCACGGGTAATCTCGTGATGGCGCATAAGCTCGCCAACCAACGACTGGTCCCATGTATGCCACAGCTTATGTTCCGAAGGACGGAACAAATAGATGCGGCTGTCGCCGATATGAGCGGCATACCAAAAGTCCTTCGAGAAAAAAAGGCCTGTAAAAGTGGTGCCCATTTTCTCCAGTTCGGGTTTCTCATCCAGAATCTTGTTGAGACCTTGCTGAGCCTTGTCCAATTCGTTTTGTATCCGTTCCTTGTTCAGGTCTTCTACCGGATTATCGAAATACTTCAGCAATTCTTTTACAATGAAGCCACTGGCCATTTCGCCACAAACATGACCTCCCATGCCATCGCAAACGGTTGCCAGGTTGTTGTTGTAGCCATAGCTGTCTTCATTGTTCTGGCGTTTGCCAATCTGAGTGAATTCTTTAATAATCATATACTTTTTTTTTAAAAGTCTGTTTCATCCTTATCCACTGCGCGGCTCGATTTGATGGTGACACGGAACATGGTTTCGCCCAAACGGAACGAATCACCACTTTTCAGATACACTTCTTTTCCGTTTTCCAAATCCTTGCCATTCAAGCGCAACCCATTCTTGCCACTGGGCAGATTCTTGAGGGTGAATCCGCCGTTCGATTTCTTTGTAATGGCAGCATGTATGCGGCTCATCTTCTTATCCTCGGTCTTAACTTCAACATCAGGACGATGTTCCGGACCGCTTTCGTTTTTCCGACCCACGGTATTGTATCCTGACGAAATGGTGAACAACTGGGCGGGGGTCAATGTACTTGCCAAAGTTTCCAGGAACAACGAGGCTTCCGCAACTTGTTGGCCAATGATAGTGTGATCGCCATCGGTTTTTGTTTCAGGCTCAGGCGTTGGCACCGAATTAAACTTCGATGCAAGCGACTGAGGAACGACCAACACCTTCTGCTGATGACAAAACGGGCATGTTACCTTGATGGATTTCCCAACCAACTCTTTGGTGATGTCAAAAGGAATCTGTTTCCCGCATTGAGGATTCGAACAATTCGTACTAACTTTCATAATTCAAATATAAATATAAATAACTATTCATTATTCCATAAAGCAACAATCTGAAACATCGTTGCAACCTATTTTCAGAGCATTATTCATTATTATAAATCACCCACACCCATGTCATTATCCATAATGTTAGGGTCAAAAGACAAATCAGCTGTTGTGTCGATATCGTTGCAAGCGATAATGCCTTCAGTTCCCGCCAGACTTGGGTCTATCGGAGTTTCAACGACATCAAGTCCGTTGATTTTCATAACACTGCTTTCATCAATAATGACATTGCCTTCGTCGTCCATCTGACTATCCATGACCACCACATCAAATTTTCCGTCGGTATCGGTATCCAGAATCAAGTCAGGTTGGTCGTTACCATTCAAATCGGCGACAACCAGGTCAGGCATATCATCATCATTCGTATCAAGAATCATGACGACTTCGTCTGAAGTGATAGTCAATGGATCAGGTTCAACAGGCACCGGTTCGTCTCCATGCTCAAGGCTAATGATGTCGGAAGCATCAGTAAGATTGCCTTCATCATCAATTACTGGATCGACGACCAACGTATCCATTTGGCCATTCGAATCCATATCGACAAGCATATCTGGCATTGCGTTGCCATTAGCATCAACAATGGCAATGTCGGCCTGGCCATCCCCATCCAAATCTAAAGTATCGATATAATCATCTTCTGAGAATTCGGTTCGCACCTCCGGTGTTGGTTCCGGTTCTGGTGTCGGTTCTGGTTCTGGTGAAGGTTCCGGTTCTGGTTCCGGTTGATGATTCTCATTGATCGTGTTTGTCGTGTGATGAACATCAGCCCAGTATTGGTTTTGTTCCTCGGGCGTCATGCTGTTCCATTCGCTGCCATAATAAGTGCCGTAGGTATGTCCATGCCAAGTAAAGATGCCTCCGCCCCCCACTTCCGCCCTTGCAGCAGCAAAGGCCTCGTTGAACGACATATCATCGTTGACCGACGTGGCTATCGGCATGTCGTGTCCTTCGAGGTGTTGTTCGACGACGGGATTTTCATGATTATCAGTATTTTCAGGATCGACAGGATCATCAGGATTATCAGGGAAGACCTGAATAGGCGTAAACAGGCCTGCAGCCACGCCCGCCACGGCAGCAGCACTGGCTATTCCGGCGGTCTTCGCCCTTGCGCGTTTCTTGTCTGCACTGGCATTCTGTTCATTTTCGGAAGCAACACGCTCTTCCGTTGTTGTTTCCTCATTCACTTTCTCATTCTGATCACAAACGGTAGCATCTTCATCGTCAACCGTTTCATCCTTCTTCTTGTCGTACAATGTATCTTCTGACATAATAGTATTTTTTATTGTTTTGTTGTATTAATCAACTGCAAATATAATTAATTTTTCAAACCACAAAAAAAAGCAGCTTTTTTACCCGTAATGTTCGCCTTATTAGTCAAGTTGACAATTTAAGATTCCCTCTCGAGGGAATGGAGAACACGACACATTGAAAATGCGGCGGCGCGTAAGGTTCACACTAAACGCGATGACAGGCCGCCGCCGATCCCATAATTTATCCCAAGGCACTCCGTTCCCGACCGCAGGGCGGGAATCTACCGCTGCCAAAGGCGGTATTTATTAGGCCATTGGCCAGCCCGCACTTCGGCTGCCTTCTCCTTCGCGCCACTTGCTGGGCGCTCCGTTTCGACACCCGAAGCTTTCCGTCTGTCCCTGTCTCTGCTTCTTACGCTTAACAAGAATTACAGAGCCAGGCGCAGGCCAAGGCGGTTGCCCGTGCTGTCGGGGTTGCGGCTGACGCGGTGCGACACACGGCAGTACCTCGCGTTGCAGTACCAGCTGCCGCCACGGATCACGCGGTTAGAGCCTGTTGCAGGGCCTGTAGGGTCGGTCTGTGCGCTGCTGCCGTAGTCGCCGTACCAGTCGCTGCACCATTCCCACACGTTGCCGCTCATGTCGTAGAAGCCAAGTTCGTTAGACTGTTTAGTGCCCACAGGCTTCGTTCCGCTATCGTTTGTCGTGCTTGTGTACCATGCCACGTTGTCCAAGGTCTTGCTGCCGCTGTACTTGTAGCCGCGGCTCTGCTTGCCGCCGCGGGCGGCGTATTCCCACTCCGCCTCGGTGGGCAGGCGGAACTGCCTGCCGTTCAGCTGCCAGGCGCATTGCTGGTTCAGCTTGGTGATGAAGGTCTGGCAGTCGTCCCAGCTTACCATCTCCACAGGGCGCTGGCTGTTGCCCGTGTAGTAGCTCGGGTTGCTGCCCATCACCGCCTGCCAAAGGGCCTGCGTCACCTCGGTCTCGCCCATGTAGTAGCTGCTCAGCGTCACGCTGTGCGCGGGCTTCTCTTCACTATCGGCTCTGCCCTGCTCGGCGGTCGCGCCCATGGTGAAGGTGCCGCCCTCAACGGGAAGCATCCTGAAGGTTACGCCCTTGGCGGTGAAGGTAAGCGGTGTGCTGGAAAAAGAGGAATTTGCATTCTTCGTCTCTTGCACAGGAGCGGCTTTGATCTTCATCTCCACCTTAAATGCAGTGCGGCTTTCGCTCACGTTAATCTTCTTGCTGTAGTCGTCGTAGCCTTCAGCGGTGGCTTCCACTTGATGCGTGCCATAGTCAAGTTCCATGACTTGTTTCTTTGTCTTGCCAAAAGCCCCATAGTCCTGGCCGTCGATGGTAAGCTGTGCTTCGGCCACGTTGCTGGTGAGCGTCACTGCGGCACTGGTTGCTGTTTCTGCTTCTACAGGAATTTCTTGCTCTTGGATGGACAATGATACACTGTCGGGTGCCATTGGCATAGAGTCTTCCGAAACTTCCAGCGTTATTACCTCATCTTGCTGTGTTTCCCCCTCCTTTCCCGATTTCGAACTCACGCCTATGACGATGCCTACTACGGCTAAGGCGGCCAAAGCCACCCAAAGCCAAGTGCGCTTGGGGTTCCCGCCCGAAGGCTTCGGCTGTGGTGCCGGCCTTGGCGATGGTTTGGGCTGGGGTTTCGGCTGCGGGCCGTCAATTTCGGTTTCGTCCGTATCGACGCAAGCCGCGGCCTGTCCGCCGAAATGCGCCAAGGCGGGCCGCTGTTCGCGGTCCTTCGCCAGATAGGGTTCCAGAAAACTGCGCCATGCCCTTGGCAATGCACTCAGGTCAAGCGGATTCTGAACGATGGAGAGCTGTATCTCAAAGTCGCTGCTGTTGGTAGTGTCGTAAGGCACCTTGCCTGTCAGTAAGTGGACGAAGGTCACGGCAAGGGAATATATGTCGGAGCGATAGTCAACACGCTTTGGATCCTTTACTTGTTCAGGGCTCATGTACATCAGTGTACCCAAGGTTGACCCCGTCTTGGTGCCCGATGCCGCTTCCTTCACCTTGGCGATGCCGAAGTCCATCAGGCGCACGTTGCCTTCGGTGTCGATGAAGATATTGCTTGGCTTGATGTCGCGGTGCACCACACCCTTCTTGTGGGTGTAGTTCAGCGCATCGGCCATCTGGTTCCACCACTTCTCAATCTGCTGCTCGCTGAAGCGCTCGCCGCGTTTCATGCGGGCCTTCAGGTCGTCGCCCTCAAGGTATTCCATAATGATGGCGGGGCGGCCGTCGAGTTCGTCATAGTCATACACCTGTCGGATGTTCGGATGATTGAGTCCAACCATCACTTCCGCCTCGTTGCGGAAACGCGTCACCACATTCTCGTCGTCGCAGAATTTCTTCTTCAGGAACTTCACTGCGGCTTTCTTGTGTATCTTGTTTTCGGCATACCACACCTCCGCCATGCCGCCTTCGCCGAGCAGCTTTTGAAGTGTGTAGCCGTTAATTGATTTGCCTTGCATGTTTTATTGTGCTTTCAATTTATGGTGCAAAAATAATAAAGAGCATTTGTTATAGATTTGTTTCGTAAAGAATGCTTGCTGCCGCGCCGGTCTGCGCTGCTACAGCTCCATTTCCTCAATCTTGCATTGGTGTTCCTTCGTGTCGGCGTCGTAGTTGATGCCCACGAAGAGCAAATCGCCACGATAGTGTTCTAATAGGTCGTCGTATTTCTTTTCCTTGATCTGGTTTATCGCCGATTCAGCCGACTTGTTGTTTTTCAGCTCGATGATCATGGCGGGGATGTTCGGGACGTAGGGTATCAGCGCCAGGTCGGCGTAGCCTTTGCCCGTAGGCAGTTCCTTGATGACGGTGTATTTCAGGTTGGCGTAGAAAAAGGCCAGGCCTATCGCGCTCTGGAACGAGGCTTCGTTGTTGTAGGTCAACGGGTTGGTGACGCGCGTATGCGCCTCAGTCAAGGCGGCGGCGACGGCTGCTTCGTCCTTGTTTATCGTGGCTTCAAGCAATTGTTTCGAATCGTTCACCAATTTGATGATTGGCGCATAGTCCTGTTCATATTGGACGGAGATGACCCATTGCTTGCGGATTTCCTCGTTGGGAATGTAGCAGAGTTGCGTTTCCCTGTCGTAGGCCAGATAGCCGAGGTGTATCAGGTAGGTGAACACGTCGTCCTTGCCGTGGAAGTCGGTCATCGTGTTCAGGTAGGAGTCCACCTCGACGGGCACTTTTCCACCGCCCATCATCTTTATGACATCGTCCTTCATGCCGTCGAAGTTCATCAGGATGTAGAGCTTCAAAGCCTCGTAGGAGCCGGTCTGCGTCCAGTAGCTGCCAAAAGAGCGTTTCGTCATGGCACTCACCACCGATCGTGGGCTGAAGATTTCATGCACACCGTTCAGGTCGTAGCCGTCGTACCAGCGCTTACATTCCTCGTAGTCCATGCCGTACTGCTCGCAAAGGCTTTTCGTCTCTTCGGCGGTAAAACCCACATATTCGGCAAGCTGCGACGCGTCGGTCATTGAATATTCCATGAACAGGTTGAGTTTCGACTGTATCTTGTCGCGCACGATGGGCAGGATGCCGGTGAGGTAGGCCAATGAAATGGCAGGGCTTAACGTCGAGTTCTTGAACATGGCGTTGAGGAAGCGCAGATAGTCGTCGAACAAGGCTTGCGGCACCTTTTCACGGACAAGAACATCGTATTCGTCGATGATGACAACGAAGGTTTCGCCCGTGACTGCATACACTTTTATCAGCGATTCAGGAAGCGATTCCGCTTCTGAAAACTGAATTCCGAACGCTACTGACAATTCAGCCTTCACTTTCTCCGATATGATTTCAATCAGATTCGGCTTGTCTTTCACCATCATGTACTCGGCATTCAGATCAATCTTTATCACGTTCAGCTTGTTGAGGTATTCCTCATAGCTCTTGTCTTGCGCTATCTTCAGGTCCTTGAAAAGCTCGCGCGAATCGCAGCCCTTCGAGTAGTAGGCGGCAATCATGTTGCCCGCCATGCTCTTGCCGAAGCGGCGCGGACGCGACACACAGATGTATTTGTTTTCGGTATCGACAAGTTTGTTCAGTTCGGCAATCATCATCGATTTGTCGACGAATATTTCAGACTTTCTGGCCTGCTGTAGCAGCACATTGTTCGGATTCAGGTAGATGCCCATGATGAAAACGGTTTATCTGGCAAAAATAACAATCTGTTTCGACATATTGCCTTTTTTCATTCAAAAAATTTGGCAACAATACACAATTTGATCTTTTTATAGCCAAAACATTCAAAACCTAAAAAACCTTTCTCTATCCGCCTTTGAATCTCACAACCGCTCGATTCATCTTTCATGTCGCTAAAGGTGCCATTCGCCGAGGCTCATTCAGCCTTTAGCCCGGAATGGGCTGCCCTTTCAGGGCGCGGGCGTGACAGTTCCCCGACAGGCAGCATCATACAGGACATAAATCTTTCGTAAACCCATTATAAACGCCCAAAGCACACCGGCCATTTGCCCAATGCGCTTGCGGGGGTTCGGTTTTGCGGACGCATGCGGTGCGGCTTTTTTCCGGAAAGCTTCGGCTGTCTTTTCCTTCGCGCCACTTGCTGGGCGCTCCGTTTCGACACCCGAAGCTTTCCGTCTGCCCCTGTCTCTGCTTCTTACGCTTAACAAGAATTACAGAGCCAGGCGCAGGCCAAGGTAGATGAACGTGTCGTCGGGGTTGAAGTTGTAGCGGTCCGACACACGGCAGCACCTCGCGTAGCCGTCCCAGCCGCCGCCACGGCTCACGCGGTAAGAGCCTGATGTTGGTCCTGTAGGGTCGGTCTGTCCGCTGCTGCTGTAGCTGTCCTTCCAGTCGCTGCACCATTCCCACACGTTGCCGCTCATGTCGTAAAGACCAAGCTCGTTGGCCTGCTTGGTGCCCACGGGTTTTGTACCGCTATCGTTTGTCGTTCTTGTGTACCAAGCCACGTTGTCCAAGGTGTTGCTGCCGCTGTACTTGTAGCCGCGGCTCTGCTTGCCGCCTCGCGCCGCATACTCCCACTGCGCTTCCGTTGGCAAGGCGAAGCGCTTGCCGCCAAGCTGCCCAGCAAGCAACTGGTTCAACTTATTGATAAAGGTCTGGCAGTCATTCCAACTCACTCGCTCAACAGGCAGGTTATTGTCTTTGTAATAACTCGGGTTGCTGCCCATCACCGCCTGCCAAAGCGCCTGCGTCACCTCGAACTTACCTATGTGGTAACTGCTCAAAGTAACCTTATGAACCGGACTTTCATCACTGAAGGCTTCGTTGTCATAATTCGGAATGTCGATGTTGGGAACCTTTTTGAAAAGGCCAATGCGTTTTTCCTCGCAATGTGCCCCCATCCAGAAAGTGCCGCCTTCGACCTTCACCATGGTGAAGCTGACGCCGTTCACCGTGAAGGTCAGGCTGCCGTCTGAGGCTTCCTTTACTTGGGAATCGATAACCGTTTCGTCCGTATTGTCAGTCAGGATAACGACTTCTTCCGCTGGCTTTTTCGTTATAGGGCTTTCGGCCTTACCCAACAGCGAAAGGAAGTCCGCAATGCTTTGCGGTCTGTCCTTCTGGCGCAGTTCCATAGCCTTCGCCACAGCCTGGCGGGTTGGGAACGAGCAGCTGTCAGGCAGGGGCCGCAGTTCGTCGTCGTTGGCGCGGTCGGCCGAACTGGGCGGTCTCTCGCCGGTAAGCAGCTTGTACAACGTGGCTCCCAAGGCGTAGATGTCGGTGGCAGGCGTGAACTTCTTCACGCTGTTGCCCATCTGCTCGATGGGCGCAAAACCCGGCGTCTTCCCCGCCAAGGTGGAGGTGTTCTCTCCCGACACCTCGTCGTATTGCTTCGACACGCCGAAGTCTATCAGTATGGCGCGGCCATCTTTGCCTATCATGATGTTGCCCGGCTTGATGTCTAAGTGCAGGCGGTTCAGGCTGTGCACATAACCCAGCGCATCAGCCACCTGCGTGATGTAGCCCACGGCCTGCGCTTCGGACAGCCTGCCCTTGCGCTCCACCATGTCGCCCAGCGACTCGCCGTCGATATAGTCCATCACGTAGTAGGCCGTGCCGTTCTCTTCAAACACATCCGTCACACGGACGATGTTCGGATGGCTCATGCCGTTGATGGCGCATGCCTCCTCGACGAACTTCTTCCTGAGGTGCGCCAACATCTTTGCCTGGCTCTCGGTGCCTATGGTGACGCGCCCCGTGCCTTCCTCGCGGTTGCAGAACTCCTTCACGAAAAACTCCTTGACGGAAAGGCGCGTGCCCAGAAGGACGTGGCGCACCTCATACACGCAGCCGAAGCCGCCCGAGTGTATGAAACGCTCAATGCGGTAGCTGCCGTGAAGCACCGTCCCGACGGGTAATAATGGTATCTCTTTATTCATTTCTGTAGTTGGATTTTAAAGATAACTTGCTGCAATCGAAAATCGTCCTATCATAGGCAAGTCTCGTGTTGTCAGCCACAAAAGCCACTTTAGGTCTCCTGGCATGCCTCTTTGCCGGTTTGCAACCTCGGAGCATGATTCCGAAAACAGCCAAAAACAAAAAAACAGACAGCACCATCAGGAGAAGCTGTTCCTTGGTGAGGGGCAGTCTGAAAAGCGAGGGCGTTTCCTTCGCCCGGTTTGGCTTGTGTGTTTTTGCCGGCTTGTTGATTTGCTCAGGCTTCAATTCCACGACAGGCAGATTGTCATTAGGCGTATCGAGGACAACGTCAAATTCGACACCTTTGTCCGGCTGAGGAGGGACCAAGCCCTCGTCGGTGGCTTGTTCAGCACCGGTCACTTCATCAACGGGAATGAGATAGCAAGTGAAGTTATCGCGCGTCTTGCCATAACATTCTTCTTTTATCAAGGCCAGTTTCTTTTCGTCGTCGACATCCATCGAGAGAATCTCGAAAAGGCGTACGTCCGAAAGCTGCTCGAGGATACCATCGCAACAGAGGAAGAAATAGTCGCCGCCCTTTATGTTTTCCAAATGGTGGATTTCAGCCTGGGCACGCTTCTCGGCATGAGGCTGGCAGGCCCGGAGGATGACGTTGCGTCGCGGATGGTGAGCCGCTTCCTGAGGAGTCATCTCCCCCAGTTTCACCATCATATTGACCCATGAATGATCCGACGACTGATAGACAATGCCTTTCCCCGGCCTAATCTGATAGATGCGGCTGTCGCCGATATGAGCGGCGAGACAACCCGCAGGGCCGAAACACACGCAGGTGAGCGTGGTGCCCATTTTCCTTTCACCGTCGTCAGTGTCGGCGGCATCAAGGGCATCGTAACCGGCAGACAAGGCTGCCTGGAAGATGTCGTCAGTAACAGCCTCGTTTTCGGCGGTCTTCTCCGTCAAGGCCTGGCCTAGCGCTTGCGCCATGGTCTGGCTTGCCACTTCGCCATGGGCATGGCCGCCCATGCCGTCGCACAAAATAATGACTTTTTGGTTTTCGCCGGTGGCCTCAAAGCGAGGCCACACGGCGTCTTCCTGGTTTTCCTTTTTGCCAATCTCGGAAAAACCGATAGGCTTTCTGATTTTAATATCCATGATTTGCGATTCCATTCATTGCCCCAATTGCGTCGCTACAGCAGAATAATTCGCCTTCTGAAGCAGCACTTTGGTATGTCCCATCGTCATGACATCGCCCAGCTTGAGAGCTACGGCAACACCCTCTTCCACACGCTTGCCGTTCAGCAGCAACGGATTAATGGTTTTAAGCGTTTCAAGAATACATTTCATTTCATTGCCTTCCTTTTTCACGACAATGCTGGCATGTTGTCGGCTCATATAGGCATCAGAAGGCGTGATGACGATGTTTGTGTAGTCGGATTGAGGTTGTCGGCCTACCACATTGCGGCCAAGCTTCAGCGGGAATTCTTTCCCGTCCACGTATAAGGATGGCATAGCTACATCCGCTGCTGGGTTGGGGCTCAGCTTGAACTTCAGCAGGGCACCACATTGCGGATTTGGGCAGTTGACGGAAGCCGTACCGACAGCATTGTCAGGAATATTCACACGGATTGACTGTCCGCATTTCGGACACTTGATAATCTTCTGAACCATAACCGTTCCCCTTTCCTACATTATGCGAAATCATCGACGTTGGCATCGTTCATATAATCGTTCATCGCCAGAGGATCGTTTGCCATGCAGTCATCTACAGGCATCTCGATTCCTGCATCAGAAACGTCGATAAGGAGATCGTTTTCTGCTGCAACCACAACATCCTCTTCATCCAACCTCATGTTTTCATTCATATCGGGGAGTATGATGTCGGCCGTGTTTGTCTGGTTAATGTCGATCACAAATCCGGTTTCGCCTTCAACCTGTATCGTTGCCACATTGACTGTTTGATCAGCTATGCTGACGTTGGTATCCACACTGATAACCTCAACGCCAAGGTCTTCCAGTTGCACACTCGAATCATCAACAACCTCAACATGACCGTTAACAGGCATGGCCACATTGGCGTCTGATATGTCGATGGCTTCATTTTCCGTGAAACTGCCATCGTGATTTTCATCATGAATGGCCAGGTCGACAATAGCGTCATCATCGACATCGACGAGGAACACCTGTTCACCGTCGACATTCACTTCAGCCACATCAACAGTGACACCATCGACATCCACTTCCTCGATGGCAACGACTTCGTAGCCGCCCTGAATGTCATCAGCCGTAACATGGACATCAACAGAGACGATGTCTTGTTCTGAAGCATTATGGAGTGTTTCTCCATGATGGTTTTCTCCGTCGGCGACGATATCGTTGTCTGCCACGTCATGGCTGTCGTTCGCTTCACCATCATATCCGGCAGCTTCTTCACGGACAGCCTGATACTCCACCGAATGGTACCATTGGTCGTGCTGTTCGTCGCTCATGGCATTCCATTCGTTGCCGTAATAAGTGCCATAAACGCCACCGCGCCATTCGAACACGCCACCAGGGCCTACCTGTTCGCGGGCTGCAGCAAAAGCCTGGTTAAACGACATGTCGTCGTCGACATGTGCAATATGGATGTCGTTACCCATGAAAGTGCCAGCCGTAGCATCAGGAGCGAGTTCGCTTGCATGCGAATGTGGGGTTTCAGTGTCGGCAGGAATTTCCGGTTCTTCTTCCGTGCCGCCAAAAACTTGTGAGCCGGCTAAACCCGCCGCTGCACCGACGACACCGCCAGCTACGCCATAAATGACATTTGATGAACGTGAAGACTTCTTCTCTTCCGTGATTTCACCGTCTTTCACATTGTCGTTGTTTTCCTTTGTTTCCGGTTCAGGCACTCTTGCCATTTCAGGATCCATGATTGTCTGATCGTCATCGAATTGATTTTTTACGTTGTTTTCCATAATGTAAATGTTTAAAATGTTAATTACTGTTTGTTAGTTTTAATTGATTTGACGAGGCAAAAATAGGGATAAAATATTGCCTGCAAAGCATTTACTAACAGCAATTGACGAAACCCCTCTCAGAAATGACGAAACCACACAGCAGGATGAGGAAAGGCTTTTACCGCCAGTCGGCCACAATCATGTCATTGTTGAACTTGCCCCACATGACAGGATGCTGCCGGTCGTAGCTTTCACGTATCACTTGATAATGAACATAATTGTAAATCTCTTTTGCCGTAACGACCTTGTCGCCATTGGCATCGGCTGATCCGCACAAGCCTTTTACTAAAAAATAGGTAAACAGGCCGTTTTCCCCCTTGGGAAATTCCTGAGAGGTCTCGTTGGAGCGTGACGAGAGGAAAAACATAACGGGATTGTTTTTGCCGACATTAGCGCCCGTTGTCCTGGTCTTTTTCGTACGCAGCTTGCCGCTGTAGCACGAGTCGGCATAAACGACTTTGTTTCTTGCCTTGCAACCTTTGAACAAGGTCTGCATATCCTTAAAGGATAATCCCGTCCCCGTATTATCAATATCGTAGCAGCAAAAACCCGACTGGCTGCCATGCCCCGAGTAAAAGAAGACGACCATATCGTCGGCATCAGCTTGGGCAAACTGGTTGCGGATGGCATTGTAGACATTGCGCCGCGTGGCCTGTTCGTCGCACAAGGTGGTGATGTGCGTGGTGTAGCGGCGCATCACGCCGGAAAACTCCAAGGCATCCTGCTTGCAATAGCGCAAGGTGGCATCGGGCAAACCCTGATAACGGTTCACGCCCACGGCAACGACATAAATATCAGTCTTAGCACAAAGCTGCAAAGGCAGAATGGCCAGCAGCAACAACGATAACACTATTTTTTTCATTTCTTAAGGGATAAATTGTTCACTAAAAGCTGTTTCAGTTCGCGCGCCGCCTCCTTGGGCACTTCAAGCGTCATCGGCTTGTGGCTGAAGTCGGTCATAACGACCTGTTTCCTTGCCACATTGACCCCAACTAAGTAAGAAGTATTAATAATGTATTTACGGCCTACGCGAATATATTGAGCCTTGTTGTCGGCACCCAAAGTCTTGGCTATCAAGCCTTGCATCTGCAAAAGGCTGATGGTAACCAGCACCTCGTAGGAATTGCTGAAAAAGACGTGGCAATAATTGCCATCGGCCTCCATGTAAACGACTTTCGTCAAATCGACCTTGACGAATTCGTTTGTCGTGTTAAAGTATAGTAATGATGCCATAATGTGTATTTTGGTGCAAATATATGTAAAAAAGTTTTGCAGTCGCACATATTTGATTCAATATAATATTTATTTATTTTTGCGCCATAAAAACTATAATACAATTAATCATGCAAGGAAAATCAATCAACGACTACACCCTACATCACCTCCTAGGCCGAGGCGGCATGGCAGAGGTGTGGTATGCTGAAAACAGCATTGAGAAAGCGGCGGCGGTGAAGATACTGCGCGAAGACTTCGCTCACAACCCCGACATTGTGGAACGCTTCAGGAACGAAGCCAAGGTGATGGTGAAACTCAACCATCCCAATATTCGCCAGGTATATGGCTATGGCGATGTTGACGGACGCCCAGCCATCATCATGGAATACCTCGATGGCGACGACCTCAAGGCCCGCATGAAACACGGCGAACACTTCAGCCAACAGCAACTCGCGAAGTGGTGGAACCAAATGACCGACGCACTGAGCTATACCCACAGCGAAGGCGTCGTCCATCGCGACATCAAGCCTTCGAACATCTTCATCGACACCAAAGGCAACATCCGCCTCTTGGACTTCGGCATCGCGAAAATCAAGGAAAGCATCTCATCGACTCAGACGGGATCCATGTTAGGCACGCTGATGTACATGAGCCCCGAGCAGGTGAAAGACCCCAAGCGCGTTGACTACCGCTCCGACCTCTACTCGCTCGCCGTCACCTTCGTGCACCTGCTCACCGGCAAGGCGCCCTACGACAACACCAACAGCAGCGATTTTGAGATACAACTCTCCATCGTGCAAGAACCACTCGACCTCTCCGCCGTGCCAACGGCATGGCGCAGCTTCCTTGAACCCTATTTAGAGAAGGCTTCAGAAAACAGACCACCGCTGAGGCATTTCGGGGCTTCCGCACAGCAGGCAACGCCAGACGATGCCACCGTGCACGACACATTCCAAAGCCGACGGACGGAAAACACCAACGATGGAACGGTAGCCGATAGCCGGACTCACTTTGAACCGAAACACTACAGCATAGTGGCAAAAGACAAGGATGACCTCCAACGGATTATAAAGCAAAGGATGGAAAAGTTCGGCCCCAACTGCAACCTCAACGACATCGATGTGTCGATGGTGACGGATATGAGTAAGTTGTTTTATGAATCTGAATTCAACGGCGACATCTCGAAGTGGAACGTGTCGAAAGTGACGAATATGAGTGACATGTTTTACGGCTCCCCATTCAACGGCGACATCTCGAAGTGGAACGTGTCGAAAGTGACGAATATGGCTTGCATGTTTCGTAAATCACAATTCAACGGCGATATCTCGAAGTGGGACGTGTCGAACGTGACGGATATGAGTGACATGTTTTACGGCTCCCCATTCAACGGCGACATCTCGAAGTGGGACGTGTCGAACGTGACGAATATGGATGGGATGTTTTCCTGCTCCCAATTCAATGGCGACATCTCGAAGTGGAACGTGTCGAAGGTAACGGATATGCATTGGATGTTTTATGGCTCAAAATTCAACGGCGACATCTCGAAATGGAACGTGTCGAACGTAACGGATATGAGCGACATGTTTGAATGCTCCCCATTCACCGGCGACATCTCGAAGTGGAACGTGTCGAACGTGACGGATATGCGTTGCATGTTTTACGGCTCCCCATTCAACGGCGACATCTCGAAGTGGGACGTGTCGAAGGTGACGAATATGAAAGCCATGTTTCGGAATTCTCCGCTTGAAAGCCACAAGCCTCAGTGGTACAAATGGTTTAAAGCTATATTCTGATAAAAGCCGAAAATTATTGAAAAAAAGCAAAAGTGGAACAGAAATGTACAACTGAAAAGTGAATATCATGCAAGGAAAATCAATCAACGGCTACACACTTCAAAAGCCGTTAGGCACTGGCGGCATGGCCGAAGTGTGGTATGCCGAAAACTCATTAGGCAAGAACGCAGCCGTGAAGTTCCTCAAGAAGGAACTCTGTGGCAATCCCGACATCGTGGAACGCTTCCGCAACGAAGCCCAGGTGATGGTCAAACTTAACCATCCCAATATTCGGCAAGTGTACGACTACGCCGAGCTCGACGGACAACCCGCCATCATCATGGAATACCTCGAAGGCGACGACCTCAAGGCTCGCATGAAACACGGCGAACGCTTCAGCCAACAGCAACTCGCAAAGTGGTGGAACCAGATGACCGACGCACTGAACTATACCCATAAAAAAAATGTCGTGCACCGCGACATCAAGCCGTCGAACATCTTCATCGACACCGAAGGCAACGTGCGCCTTCTGGACTTCGGCATCGCCAAGGTGAAGGAAAGCATCTCGTCCACGCAAACCGGCGCGGCCATGGGCACCCTGCTCTACATGAGTCCCGAACAGATCGACGACGTGAAGCGCGTGGATTACCGCACCGACGTGTATTCGCTCGCCGTCACCTTCGTGCACCTGCTCACGGGCAAGGCGCCTTACGACGCCACTACCACAAGCGACTACCAGATACGCAAGTCGATAGTCGAGAAACCGCTCGATCTTTCGGCATTGCCAACGGCATGGCGCAACTTACTGCAACCCTACCTCGCCAAGAAGCGCGAACAGCGCCCCGCCTTGGTACATTTCAGCGAACCCGCCAAGGCACCCGATGATACGGATGAAACCGTAATTGACGAACCAAAACAGGAACCCAAGCCGAAAGCTGAGCCTCAGCCAAAGTCAAAACCAGAACCTATCCCGAAGCCAAGGAAGAAGTGGCCGATTATTGCAGGTGCCGCAGCGGTGGCGCTCATGGTGCTGGTCGTATTGCTGACAATGCAAACTAATTCAAAAGCACCCAAAAATCGCGAAGCTTTGAAAAGCATCATAGCGGAGAGGATAGAGAAATACGGTCCAAATTGTAACCTTAACGACATTGATGTTTCGAAGGTGACGGAAATGGATTCGTTGTTTTTCGAATCCCAATTCAACGGCGACATCTCGAAGTGGGACGTGTCGAACGTGACGAATATGAGTGAAATGTTCTACTATTCCCAATTCAACGGCGACATCTCGAAATGGGACGTGTCGAACGTGACGGATATGAATCATATGTTTTCCCTCTCCCAATTCAACGGCGACATCTCGAAGTGGGACGTGTCGAACGTGACGGATATGAATCATATGTTTTCCCTCTCCCAATTCAACGGCGACATCTCGAAGTGGGACGTGTCGAACGTGACGGATATGTATAGTATGTTTTCCGGCTCCCCATTCAACGGCGACATCTCGAAGTGGAACGTGTCGAACGTGACGGATATGAGTGACATGTTTTACGGCTCCCCATTCAACGGCGACATCTCGAAATGGGACGTGTCGAACGTGACGAATATGTCGAGTATGTTTAAATATTCCGAATTCAACGGCGACATCTCGAAGTGGGACGTGTCGAACGTGACGAATATGAGTGAAATGTTCTACTATTCCCAATTCAACGGCGACATCTCGAAATGGGACGTGTCGAACGTGAAGGATATGAATGGTATGTTTTGCGAGTCCAGATTCAACGGTGACATCTCGAAATGGAACGTGTCGAACGTGACGTATATGCACAGAATGTTTAAAAATTCTCCTCTCGAAGGCCGCGAGCCAAGCTGGTAAAGGGAATGAATGATGCTTAAGACGCTAGTACCTCACGCACACGCTGCCGCTGATGCGGTTGCGCTTGTTGTTGACGAATCGTGCCAAATTCATAAATGAAATAAAAAAGCTGCACCCATATCATTTATTATTACTACATTTGCCGCATGAAAAATAATGCAACAGCGGTTACAGTAACACGGGTTGCAATAATTCAAGCATCATAAAAACTTAAACATCAACAAAATGAAGTTCTACGACAGAGAGAAGGAATCAGCAGCACTTGCAAGAATCGAATCCATTTCCAAGGATTTTGCTCAAATGACAGTCATCAGCGGCCGACGGCGCATAGGCAAGACCGCATTGATCAAGCATTATCCGAAAAGCATACCTTTCGTCTATTTTTTCGTTGGACGCAAAAGCGAGGCCATGCTCTGTCAGGAACTTACGGAAATCATAAGCGAAACACTTGATGAGGAATTGGGCGACTTCACTTCCTTTTCAAAACTGTTCGCCGCCATCATGTCAATCTCCAAAAGGAAGAATTTCACCTTGGTTTTCGATGAGTTTCAGAACATTAGCGGCATAAATTCTTCATTTTTCAGCGACATGCAGAACATCTGGGACAGCCGAAAAGACGAAAGCCACATCAACCTCATTCTGTGCGGTTCCATTTATTCCATGATGCGCAAGATTTTCGACGACAGGCACGAACCGCTTTTCGGAAGAGCAACCAACAAATTAAAGATTGAGCCATTCACAATCAGCACTTTAAAAAACATCCTTTCAGAACACAATCCCAATTTCAGGCCCGATGACTTGCTGGCATTTTACATGATTAGCGGCGGCGTAGCCAAATATGTCGAGCAATTGGTCATGCAATCAGCCTTTACAAATGAAAAGATTTTAGATGCCGTTACGCAAACCGGCTCCTATTTCATCGACGAAGGCCGCGATGTGCTATCCGAGGAATTTGGCAAGGAATACAGCAATTACTTTTCGGTCATGGCGGCCATTGCAAGCGGAAAAACCACGCGAGGCGAAATCACAAGCCACATCGGACTGGAATCGGGCGGCTATCTGGACAAATTGGAAAAAGAATACAATCTGGTTTCGCGGCAGAGGCCTTATCTGCAAGGCGAAAACACGAGGAATGTCCGTTATTTTATCAATGATAACTTCCTAAATTTCTGGTTCAGATTTATTTACAAATACCGCAGTGCCATTGAAATCGGGAATTTCGGTTATGTACGCGACAAAATTTCTGCCGATTATGAGACCTATTCAGGATTCATTTTGGAACGTTATTTCAGGCAAGTTTACAAGGAAACCGGCTTTTACAGCACAGTCTCAAACTATTGGAACAGAAACGGAAAAGATGAAATCGACTTGATTGCTGTCAATCAAAACGAAAAGCAAATAGTCATCGCCGAATGTAAACGTAACCCACAGCGAATTGATATTGATATTCTGAAAGAAAAATCGAATGCCATTCTGAACGCCCATAAAAAATGGGACACACAATTCATAGGACTTTCGTTAGATGACATGTAACTGAATAACAATTTTGCAGACCATATTCCTTTGAAATTATTAATGCTACACTCAACATTTTTCTTACATTTGCAACCCAAATTCATCACTACAATGAAAAAGTCTTTTTTTATCATTTTGCTCTCGTTGGCCAGCATTTTCGCGAATGCGCAAGCCATCGAAATGACCTATCGTTACAACAATCCTTTTTCAAGGACACTCGATGGGTATGAAATCCTCAACTTTGAAGGATGCCGTCCAATGGGCGACATCGGCGCACCGATTTTGCCTTGGCAAAGCGTCAGCCTGATGCTGCCACAAGGTCAGGAAGCCAAATCCATTTCCATTGAATTCAGCGATTTCGTTGAACTTGATGGCCGTCACAACCTCTATCCCGTTCAGCCCGAACGCCCAATTTCGGCTGAAGGACCGTTTGAATTTGTGAAAAACGAGGAACTTTACCGCTCGGCTGAGAGTTTTCCAACCCGCACGGAAAGCGAAGTTAAGACGCAGTATATGAACGGTGTAGGTTTTGCTCTCAGCGGATTTACACCTATGCGTTACGTAGCCAGCACGGGAACTGTCAGCTATGCCCGCACCGTGAAAGTGAAGGTCGAGACCATGGCAAGCCGCAGCGACCAAAGCCGCAAATTGTGGCTCCGTCCGGAAAATGTGAGCATCATGAAGAAACTCGCTCAAAACGAGGATATGCTTTCAACCTACCAACGCCGTGATGCCATGTTGCCCGAGTATGAAGTCCTCGTCATCACGCCTGAAACCTACATCGGCCATTTCGATGATTACATTACCCAATATGCACAGCAAGGTCTGCGCGTGCGCGTGGCTTCTACAGAAGAAATCTACGATGCCATGGAAGGCCGCGACAACAAGGAGAAAATCCGCAATTACATCGTTAATGAGTACGAAAAATGCGGCATTACGATGGTCGTTTTTGGCGGCGATGTTGACCTTGTGCCACACCGCAACCTCTGGTGCTTCGCCCAAGAAGGCTATCAAGACAATGTCCCATCTGACCTCTATTATGCTGGTTTAGACGGAACTTGGAACGAAGACGGCGACAATAAATGGGGCGAAATCGGCGAAGATGACCTCTTCCCTGAAATCGGCATTTCGCGTCTTCCTTTCAACAACATGAACGAATTGGAACTTTTGCTTGGCAAGACTTTCAGTTATCTCAACGAACCAGTTTTGGGCGAATTTCACAAGACCACGCTCGCCGGTGAACACTTAGGCGACGGCTATTATGCTTCAAGCGATTTGGAACGCCTTGTCGGACAAAGCGATTTCAACGGCTACACGACCTATGGCTATGATGAAGACATTTATGAAATTGGTCGCGTTTACGAAACTCCCTACCATTGGTGGAATCCAGACGAACTGCGCGATGCCATCCGCGAAGGAACACAATATGTCAACCATTTCGGACACGCAAACACTTCATACGTTGGCGGTTGGAATAATTGGGACATCAATTCCAATCTTTTTGCCGGTGCCAATGGTGTTGACCACAACTACACCGTTTTCCATAGTCAGGGCTGCATTTGCGGCGATTTCGCCGACGACTGCATTCTTGAACGCATGGTTTTGAATCAGACCGGTGTCATTGTTGCATCGGGCAACTCACGCTATGGCTGGTACAGCACCGCTGGCGATGCATCATCGGCACACTTCAACCGCGAACTCGTTGATGCTCACGTCCATGACCGTATTCCTGAATTGGCCTTGGCTTTCAAGGATGCAAAAATCATGATGGCGCCATACGTCACAATGTTTGGCGAAAGCGGCACAATGCGTTGGACACTTTATGCTCTCAATGTCATCGGCGACGGCACGCTCTCCGTTTGGTTCGACGAACCATTCACTCCAATCGTGGAATATCCTGAAGTGCTTGAATTGGGCACACGACTCATTCCAATCGACGTGAAAGACGAAAACGGCAATGGCCTGCTCCATTTCCGCTGCAACCTTTTCAACGGCGATGAACTCATTGGCGTTGCCTACACCGATGAAAACGGTCACGCTGACATTGAATTTTACCCTGTCAATAATGATGATACACTTACCGTGGTTGTGGCAGGCATGAGCGCTTGGCCGCAAAGTTTCGAAATGACTTTCCCAAATGCCGATTGCTCATACATCATTTACGATGCCTACGAAATCCATGATGAAGACGGTCAAGTCGATTTCAGCGAGAACCAGACCATCGATATAACATTCCGCAATGTAGGTAATTTGGATGCCGGCAATTTCACTGCAACATTGACTTGTGACAACCCTGATTATGCGGTTGTTACAAATGGCGAAGCCAACATTTCCGGATTGGCATCCTATCAATATTTCACATTGGAAAACGCTTTTGAGTTCACGGTCAGCGACAGCATTGCCGACAATACCGAAATAGCTTTCACTTTGGTTTGCAACGATGGAACAAGTTCGTGGACAAGCCATTTCAAAGTTCCCGTCCACGCACCATATTTCGCCGTGACAAACATTGAACTTGAGGAAGTTGATGGCAACGGCAACGGCATCGCGGATTACGGCGAGACCATGGCTCTGCATTTCACCATTCAGAATACGGGTTCAAGTTTGGCATCTGAAACATATTTCGGCGTTTACTGCTCCGCTCCAGAAATCAGTTTTGAAGAAAACATTTTCACCATTGGCGAACTCAATCCAGGCGAAAACGCCCAAGTGGATTTCACTTTCAGCATTGCGCCCGACATGACCATGCCGACTGCATTCGAATTGATACTTGCATCATATTCAGGACGTTATGTCGTCTACGACAATTATTATGTCAATGTCGGTTGCGAAATCGAAGACTTTGAAACCGGCGATTTCTCGAATTACGATTGGCAATTCGAAGGCACACACAATTGGACGATTTCAAGCAACGGCGCTTACGAAGGCTCATCTTGTGCAAAATCACCGCAAATCAGTGACAATCAGAGCGCTTCCATTTGGCTTGACTATGATGTGGCTTGCCAAAACGAATTCAGTTTCTATTATAAGGTGTCATCCGAAAACGCCTACGACTGGTTGAGTTTCTATGTGGACGGCGAACTTCTCGACCGCTGGTCAGGCGAACAGGATTGGACCCGTGCCACATTCATACTTCCGGAAGGTCAGCACCAACTGAAATGGGAATACTCTAAGGATGCCGGTGCATCAAGCGGACAGGATCGCGCTTGGGTTGATTTCATCGTCTTCCCGCCAGATGTCGTCGTGTTAGGTGTCGGCAGCGAAACTTCAGACGATGCCCCCCTTTATCCTAACCCATCAAACGGTTACTTCACAATCGTTCTGAACGAGACCTCCGAAATCAACATTTTCAATGCCTTAGGTCAAAACTGCATGACTTTGAGCAAAGCCGAAGGCAAACAGAACATTCACCTCGACAAGAAGGGTTTGTATTTCATCCAAATCAGCAATGCCAGCGGTGTGACAACAAAGAAGATGATTATCGAATAATCAACAGACATCTATATCAAATGAAAAGAGTGTCCAGATAGGACACTCTTTTCGTTTATACCAAAATCAAAACTCGTTGCCAACAAGTGATTTCAAAACTCAACGAACCACCACCTTAAACTTTTTTCCTTCTGGTGCCGAAACGCGGTAATCAACGACCTTTCCATCCTTCCATTCGCAATCAACGACGGCTCCGCCACGAGCGCAAAGTCCTTTGAATGAACCGTTTGGCCAACAATCTGGTAAAGCCGGCAATAATTCGATATAGCCATCGTGACTTTGAATCAGCATTTCAGCAATGCCCGCCGTGCCGCCGAAATTGCCATCAATCTGGAAAGGCGGATGTGCGCAAAACAGGTTCGGATACGAGCCTGCGCCATTGCCGTTATAAGTCGCGCCCTCCATAGGCATACATGGCGACAACAGATTTTTCAGCAACTTATAGGCATGATTTCCATCGCCTAAGCGCGCCCAGAAATTCACCTTCCAAGCCATCGACCAGCCTGTGCCTTCATCACCGCGACGCTCCAAACTGACACGGCAAGCATCCAACAGCTGAGGCGTCTTGGTTTTTGTAATCAAATCGCCGGGATACAAGCCGAACAAATGCGACACATGACGGTGATGCGGTTCGGTTTCTTCGTAATCTTTCAGCCATTCCATCAAGTAACCTTTCTCGCTGACCTGCATAGGAGGAAAACGTAACTCTGTCTGTTTCAAAGAGTCAGCAAAAGCAAGGTCTTCATTCAAAATAGCGGAAGCAGAAGCCACTGCATCGAAAAGTTCGGTGATAATCTGCACATCCATCGTGCTGCCCATGCAGACGCTTGCCGTGCGGCCATCGTCTAAACGGAAAGTATTTTCAGGCGATGAAGTCGGTGCCGTGACCAACCAGCCGTGTTCAGGTTCCTCAATCATCACATCCATGAAAAACCGTGCAGCACCTTTTAGCATCGGATATATTTCTTTCAGAAAATCAGCGTCTTCCGTAAAAAGATAATGCTGCCAAGCATGTAAAGCCAGCCATGCGCCGCAAGTATTGGTTGCTCCCCACGAAGGATGTTCGCCGGGAGCCGAAAAGCCCCAAATGTTGGTTCCGAAATGCGCTACCCAACCTTGCGCATCGTAAAAATCGCGTGCTGTTTTTTCTCCTGTAACAGAAAGATTTTCAGCCAGTTTCACCAATGGCAAATGCAGTTCCGAAAGATTGCAAACCTCAACCGGCCAATGGTTCATTTGCACATTGATATTCAAATGATAATCGCCATTCCAAGGCGTCTGAATCGTGTTTGCCCAAAGTCCCTGCAAATTCGGCGGCAGCAAATCCTCGCGCGTGGAACTAATCAAAAGATAACGGCCATAATTGAAGTAAGCCATTGGCAACCAGGCATCTTCCTCATCAAGAAAACGCTGCCAATGCTCTGACAAAGTCATCGTATCATTGACAATCGCTTCACCAATTTGCAGGCTTGCCCTATCAAACAAGGCGTGATAACTTTCAAGATGTTGTTGCAATTCAGTTTCATAATCCAACGAATCAAAGAATTGAAAATCAACATCTTCAAGTTTATTCATTCTGTTTTTCCAATTCGTTTGGGATATGAAATAAAGCGTTGCCTCATTTGCATTTTGCAAAACGACGCAGGAATCATTGAAAAACACCTCTCCTCCATTATTTTTCAGGCACACGACCGCTTGATAACGCATACCTTTCACATTTTCCTGACCGCTTTCCAACATTCCGAACATCACGATTCCGTTTTCCGATGTGATGATTTCAGCGCGTTCGGGACGATTCAGATTATAAGCAAACGACACCATGTTTTCCTGATTGGCAGTGAAATGAATCACGCCAAAATCATCTTTGCGCGAGGCAAAATAATCGCGGCGATAGGAAACGCCACCTTTATTAAATAAGGTGTAAGCCATAGCATCGCTGACATTGAGACCGCGCTCGTAATAAGTCGCAGGAGCATCGTTTTCATATAAATAGGTAATATCCAAATCACCCAAAGTCTGATAGCAGCCGTAAGGCACATTCGCTCCGCTCCCGTGACCAGAACCTTCTCCTCCACAGACAAACGATTCATACATAAGCTGTTGCGCTTCATAATTCTTGCCTTCCAAAAGCAATTCACGGATTTCGGGCAATGCCGCTTTCGCTTTCGGATTGGCATCGTCATTCGGACTTCCCGACCATAAAGTTATGTCGTTCAAAACAATACGTTCGTTTTCAATGCCGCCATCAGGCATCATGCCCAAATGGCCGTTGCCCAAGGGCAAAGTCTCTTCCCAAATTTTGGCCGGTGCATCATAGCGCAAAACGATTGAATCATCACATTCATTTTCAGCATTTTCGCACGAAACCAAGAATGGCAACAAAAGGAAAATCAGGTAATGTTTTCTCATTGGATAGAAATTTGACAACAAAAGTAGTATTTTTGCACCCTTAAATCGAAGTCATGCACGAATTTTTGGATTTATTTTTCGACGTACTGAGAAACAGCATTTTGGTCACGGGTTTGGTCATCATCATGATGCTGATGATTGAATACATCAACATCAACTCGCAAGGAAAACTTTTTGGCCGACTGAGGAAAAACCGCTTCGGACAAGTGGTTTTGGGTGCCGGTTTAGGCATCATTCCAGGGTGTATGGGCGGTTTTGCAGCGGTTTCGATGTATTCCCATAAATTACTGAGTTTCGGTGCTTTAATTGCCATGATGATTGCCTCATCGGGCGACGAAGCCTTTGTCATGCTGGCCATGATTCCGAAGGAAGCCGTGATACTTTGCGGCATTTTGTTTGTTACAGCCATTGTTGCAGGTCTCATCACCGACCGTTTCGCCAAACCAAAACAAAACGAACATTTGGGCTGCGACGAAGAATATCAGATTCACGAAGAAGACCATCACCACGGCAAGAGCGACGAGAAACCGACCTTGCGCAACATGAAACACGCCAGCGCCGAGCGCATCGCCTTGCTTCTGGGCGTGCTGCTTTTCATTTTCGCCTTGGCTTTCGGCATGTTGGAGCATGACCATGAGCACGAACACGAAGGCCATAGCCACGATACCGAACTGGTTGTCAGTGAAGAAACACATTGCGATGCGCATGACTTTGAAATGGAAGAGGCACACGACCACACGCATCTCAACATCTTCGATGAATACTGGATGAACTTAATCTTTGCCCTCGTGAGTTTAGTGGTGGTTTATTTCATCGCCACTTCGCCAGAGCATATCATCAAGGAACACCTTTGGGAACATATCATCAAAAAACATTTCCTGCCCATTTTCCTATGGACTTTCGGCGCACTCGTCGTCATCGAAATCGGACTGCATTATTTCCACATCGAAAACTGGGTTAGTTCCAACATTCCTTGGATGATTCTGTTCGCCATTCTCATCGGCATCATTCCCGAATCGGGGCCGCACATGCTTTTCGTCACGCTGTTTGCCACGGGCGTCGTGCCGTTCTCAGTGCTTTTAGCAAGTTCTATTTCCCAGGACGGACACGCTTCTCTCCCGCTTTTGGCCGAAAGCAAGACCAGTTTCCTGAAAGCCAAAATCATCAATGTGATTGTGGCGGCCATCGTTGGTTACGGGTGTTATTTTGTTGGATTTTAGAGTTTTTCCAAAAATAAATGCTACCTTTGCATTGTTAAAACATACTCAAAATGAAAATCATCCTTGCCACCGATTTCAGCGATGCTAACAAGACGCTTTCGGAATATGCCATTGATTTACTGAAAGATAAAGAAGGTACTTTGTTGCTTTTTCATGCTTATGAATCACCCGAAGACTATGATGAAGCCGAAGCCAAAATGAGTTCGACGGTGAATCTGCTTTCCGATTTCGGCAACATCAACGTAAAATCCGTTCTAGTTCAAGGCGACCCTGAGACCTGTTTGCTCAACTTAATTGATACTGAAAAAGCCGATCTCGTCCTGATGAGCACCCGAGGCCGTGGCAACAAAGGTTTTCTTGAAGGCAGCCTCTCGAAAAAAATCATGAGTTCATCGCCTATTCCTCTTTTGTCCATTCACGAAGACTATCAGTATCGCGACAGCAGCGAAATACTTTTCGTCACGAATTTCAACAAAAGCGACATTGATACCATCAAGAAAATCTTCGACCTTTTAGAACCTTTCAATCCAAATCTTCACATTGTTCACTGCCTCATCGACGGCGACCCAGGAAAAGCATCGAGACTTCTGACTGAACTTGAATCGTCACTTAACAAACTGAACTTCAGCGAAAACATCAAATACAAACTCATTTTTTCCACCGACCCGAAAGTGGCTTTGAAGACGTATTGCAACGAAAACAACATTTCTTTGGTAGCCTTCACACCGCGCGAAAAGCATTTCGATGACCTTTTTTTCAAGGACAGAGTCACGAAAAACGATTTCTACAACCTCCATCTTCCGCTGCTGACTTTCAAAAAGCAGTCGTAGCAGCTGATTAAGAGAGCAAAAATATGCCATACGATTTTACAAAACATATTGATAATCAAATTTTTAAAGTCATCACACAAGCCAGCAAGCAGCTTGGCTACCGCAGTTATGTGATTGGCGGCTATGTGCGCGACATTTTGCTATGCCGCCCTTCAAACGACATTGATGTCGTGACCGTTGGCAGCGGCATCACGTTGGCGAAAAAAGTCGCCGCCATGCTGCCCGGAAAAAAAGAAGCCAAATATTACGGCGCTTTCGGTACGGCAATGATTAATTATAAAGGTATGGAAGTCGAGTTTGTGGGCGCACGCCGCGAGTCATACGACCGCAACAGCCGCAAGCCCGTAGTGGAAGACGGCACTTTAGAAGACGACCAGAACCGACGCGATTTCACCATCAACGCAATGGCTATCAGCCTCAACGAAGATGATTTCGGCACTTTCGTCGACCCGTTCAACGGCATGGCCGACTTGGAGGAACTCACCATACGCACCCCACTCGACCCCGACATCACCTATTCCGACGACCCGCTGCGCATGATGCGTGCCATCCGTTTCGCCTCGCAGCTGCATTTCTATATTGAACCTGAATCCTTCGATTCCATCAAGCGCAACGCCGAGCGAATCAAAATCGTTTCGATGGAACGCATCACCGAAGAACTGAACAAAATCATACTATCCAAGCAACCTTCAATCGGCTTTAAATTGCTGGACGAAAGCGGATTACTGAAACTGATATTTCCACAATTGGTACAACTGAAAGGCGTTGAAACCGTCAACGGCAGAGGTCATAAAGACAATTTCTTGCACACTTTGCAAGTCCTCGACCAAGTGGCCGAAAAGAGCGACGATCTCTGGTTGCGCTGGGCCGCCATTTTACACGACATTGCCAAGCCACAGACCAAACGCTGGGAAGAAGGCACTGGCTGGACTTTCCACGGGCACGAGTTCAAAGGCTCAAAAATGGTGCCTAAGATATTCTCCGCCATGAAGTTGCCACTGAACGAAAAGATGAAATATGTGCAGAAACTTGTGCTATTGCATCTGCGCCCCATCGTGCTTGCCGAAGACATCGTGACCGATTCCGCCGTCCGCCGTCTGCTTTTCGATGCCGGCGACGACATCGACGACTTGATGCTCCTTTGCCATGCCGACATCACTTCGAAGAACGAGGAAAAGATTCGCAAATACCACAAGAATTTTGAAATCGTTCAGGAAAAGCTGAAGGAAATCGAGGCAAAAGACCACCTCAGAAACTGGCAGCCACCTGTCGACGGCATTGTGATTATGGAAACCTTTGGCTTGCCGCAAAGCCGCGAAGTCGGCGTAATCAAAAATGCCATTCGTGAGGCTGTTTTGGACGGTGTCATCGGCAACAATTTCGCTGATGCATACGCATTTATGAAAGCTGAAGGCGAAAAATTAGGCCTGAAAGTCGTCAAGGAAATCAGTGAACCTGTGGTGGTGGCTTCCAATGGCCCCGTGCCTCAAAAACTGAACGATTGATGAAGACTTTAATCGTCATAGCGGGACCAACCGCATCGGGCAAGACCGCTTTTTCGATTGCCTTGGCCAAGGCTTTGAAAACGGTCATCATTTCAGCCGACAGCCGACAGTTCTACAAGGAAATGAGCATCGGAACAGCTGCCCCAACACCTGATGAATTAAGTCAAGTAAAGCATTATAACGTACACAATATCAGCATTGAAGACAAATACGATGTCGCCGAATACGAAAAAAACGTACTTGAATTGTTAAAGACGCTTTTTCAGAAACATGATTCTGTGATTCTTACCGGTGGTTCGGGATTGTTCATTGATGCAGTCTGCAACGGCATTGACGAAATGCCCGACATTACTGCTGAAACGAGAGAAAAAGTTGAAAATATTTACCGCGAAGACGGATTAAGAGCCTTGCAGAACGCCGTGCAACAGCTTGATCCTGAATATTTTTTCATTGTCGACCAGCAAAATCCTCGCCGTTTGCAACGCGCCTTGGAAGTCTGCTACCAGACAGGAAAGACATTCACTTCATACCGCCAAAGACAAACCAAACCGCGCGACTTCAACATCATCAAATTCGCCTTGCTTTGGGACCGGAAAACTCTCAAACATCGCATCGACCTTCGCGTTGACATGATGATGGAACAAGGCCTGTTGGAAGAAGCCCGAAGTCTCTACCCTATGCGCCATCTGAACGCCTTGAACACAGTCGGTTACAAGGAACTATTTGCTTATTTTGACGGCAATTGCACGTTAAAGGAGGCCATTGAGCAAATCAAGATTCACACACACCAATACGCCAAACGCCAAATTACTTGGCTGCACAAGGACGACAGCTACATTTGGGTGAAAACAGATGAGATGGAGAAAGTATTAGAAACGCTTACTTCCTCTCTTTCAGTGTAACACGCACTGTGTCTCCAAAATTCTTTCCAATTTGCTTTCGGATAGCTTTCGTAATTCCGATGATAAAACAAGGCGTTCCCATTTTGACTACTTGTCCGTCATAAGGCACACCGTCAAAAGTGGCATGAACCGGCAGACGGCCTTTGCCAAAAAGTGCCTTGATGTCGTATGGCACTTCAACGTATGCGGCATCCATACCTTCGTTTCTTATAATGACTGCATCAAAAGAAAGAGACTCCATAATTATTTTTGAACGCAAAAATAGATATTTTCCCCATTCCCTGATTGGGAATCAAATTTGCATGTATCTTTTGCGTGTTCATGTTACAAATCATTGATTCAATCAAATTCATGAGAATTTAACACACTTTTCATACTCTAATCATCAGACTTTTCTTAATTTTGCCCCAAATTTTATTACAAATGAAAAGACTAAGTTTAATCCTTGCCATGATGGTTTTTGCACTCGTGGCAAACGCTCAGAAAATTGAGCACATCTATTACTACAGCAATCCTATTGTGAACACCCAGAACGGGTATCAACAGATTGGTTTTCAAGACTGTTCACCAATTAGCAATGTTGGTGAGCCTACCCTGCCTTGGCAAAATGTCAGCCTGATGCTGCCTCAAAACATGGAAGCCGCAAGCATCAGCGTTGAATTTTCCGATTTCGTCGAAATGGACGGCGAATACAACCTCTACCCTTACCAAAGACCACGTCCTTATTCCGAGACGAGAGAAATCCCTTTTGAGAAAAACGAAAACATTTACAATTCTTCCGAAGTTTATCCTTCGAGAACCAACAGCGATGTCAACACGCAGTATCTCAACGGCGTAGGTTTCGCTTTCAGCGGATTTACACCTGTCAGATATGTGCCTGCCACGGGCAAGGTGAGTTATGCCAAGACCGTGAAAGTCAGCGTTGAATGTGAAGCCAGCCGCGCTGACCACAGCCGCAATCTTTGGCTGACACCTGAAAATCAGGCTGCAATTCTCCGTTTGGCGCAAAACGGATCGGTGTTGAACACTTACGAGAAACGCGGTCGCGAAATCAGCGGATATGACATGCTCATCATCACATCAGAAGAATGGATTGAACCTTTGGCTGAATACATTCAGTTGCAAACCAGCAGAGGCATCCGCACCCATATCGTTAGCCTTGAAGAGATTTACGATCAGATGGAAGGCCGCGACGAACCTGAAAAAATCCGTTATTACATCAAGCAGGAATACGAAAACAACGGCATCAGCATGGTGAACCTTGCCGGCGACGTTTCCATTGTGCCTTTCCGTTACCTTTGGTGCTTTGCCCAGGAAGGTTACGAAGACCAGTTGCCGGCCGATATGTATTACGTTTGCCTTGACGGAACCCAGAACGATGACGATGACGACCGTTGGGGCGAAGTCGGCGAAGACGACTTGCTGCCCGAACTCAACATAGCACGTCTGCCTTTCAACAACCAGAAGCAGTTCGAGACCATTATGCACAAGACTTTCAGCTACACGCTGAATCCTGTCCTTGGCGAGTTCACCTCTCCTATTCTCGGTGCCGAACACCTCGGCGACGGCTATTATGGCAGCGACGATATGGAACGCCTCATCGGTGGCAGCAGCGATTACGACTACACCACCGTCGGTTATCCTGTTGATTACGATTTCAAGAAATACTACGCCACGAACAGCGTCAACTGGAGCGGTACTGATTTCAAGAATGTCATCCGCACCGGCGGTCAATATGTTCACCACGTGGGTCACGCCAACGCCGATTATGTGGCAGGTTGGACCGGCAGCATGATGCCCGACAATTTCTTCGATGGCAATGACGGTGTGAACCACAACTACATGATTTTCCACTCCCACGGCTGCATTTGCGGCGACTTCCCACATTCCTGCGTACTCGAAAAAATGATTACCATTGAGACTGGTTTCGTCTGCACCTGCGGCAATTCACGCTATGGATGGTATTCACCTTGGGGCGACGGCATGGCTGCCCACATCCACCGCGAATTGGTTGATGCTTTCTGCGGCGACCACCTTCAGTTCCTCTGCGAAGCCATGCGCGAAGCAAAAATCCAAACAGCGCCATACGTCACAATGTATGGCGAAGAAGGTTGCTTCCGTTGGAACATCTACTGCCTCAACCAATTGGGCGATGTCGCTTTAACTCCTTGGTTTGAAGAACCATTCAATCCTGATGTCACCTACAGCAACGGCTTGTTAATCGGCACCGAAAGCACTACCGTCAACGTGATGCAGGACGGCAGTCCGCTCAATAATTTCCGTGTCAGCCTCTATCGTGGCGATGAACTTCTCGGCTTCGGCCATACCGATGACGAAGGCAACGCGACCTTGGTTTTCGACAGACCAATTGATGCCGTTGGCGAGATGCAACTCATCATCACAGGCCAGAGTGCTTGGCCACAAATCCTTGATGTCATGGGCTTTGACGGCGAAGAACCTTACGTTTACGCCGATTTCAAGGAACTTGACAGAGAGCCAATCAGTGAAGAGACCTGCGGACTTAGCGTCACGCTTCACAACATCAGCAACACGGCAGCCAACCATGTTGAAACCACACTGAGCACCGATTGCGATTACATCACCATCACAAACGGAACGATGAGCCGCGACAATGTCGCCGCCATGAGCGATACCGACATCGACAATGCCTTCCAATTCACCATTGCCGACAATACGCCTGATTATACGAGAGTCGTCTTTGAAATTGCCTGCAACGATGGCAACGAAACCCACACGACACAAAGAGGTTTCCGCATTTTTGCTCCGAACATTGAAATCACGGAAGTGGAATTCGACGACAGCCTCGGCAACGATGATGGCCTGATTGATGCCGGCGAAGAAATCATCCTTCACGTTAAAGGCATAAACAAAGGTCACGCAATGGCATCTGAAGTGATGCTCTCCGCCTTATGCGAAGACAGCGAAATCCATATTGAAAACGGTTCATTGCCTCTCGGCGATGTCGATATAAACGGCACGTTTGCCACCGACATTACCTTCACCAGCGATGAAGACATTATCGGAGGAACAGCCTACACAATCAATTTCCTGCTTACCACCGGTGCATACGAGATTCCTTACAATTACATTTTCTCGGTCGGCTATGCCCTCGAAAGTTTTGAAACCGGCGATTTTAGTTTCATGGGTTGGGATCTCGGTGGCGAGCAGCCTTGGTTTGTGACCAGTGAAGAGGCTTACGAAGGCGAATACAGCGTCCGTTCCGGCGCAATCGACGATGACGAAATCTCAAGCCTCATCCTTTATGCAAACACAAGCCTGGATGGTGATTTGAGTTTCCATTACAAGACCTCAACGGCCAGCCACGATTATTTTGTTCTTCTTATCGACAATGAAGTCATCAAGATTTGGGACAAGGAAAACGACTGGAAACTTTACAGCACCGAAATTAAGGCCGGCAGCCATGTCATTGAGTTCCGCTACGACAAGAGTCCTAATGGCGTCGGCGGTCAAGACTGCGTCTGGATTGACAACGTGATTTTCCCTCCTACTTTCATTGTGACTGACGTTGAAGAAACTACAACCGAAAAACGAAACAACATCTATCCAAACCCGAACAGCGGGAATTTCACCATCAGCCTTTCTGAAGATCATTCCAACATTCTGGTTTACAACCAGCTCGGACAATGCATCAAACGCCTTGACAATGTTTCGGGCTACCAGACCATTTCACTTGGCGAAGCCTCTCAGGGTTTGTATTTCGTTCAGATTCAAAACGGAACAAACGTCGAAACATTCAAAATGATTGTAAAATAACGGCAATTTATCCAAAAAAGTCAAGAAAAGCCCGCTTAAGCGGGCTTTTCATATTTTAGAAAGTTGAATAGCAAAGATTTAAAGAGTCGTTATGTAAGACTAATGGACCATTTTAGTTCATGTTTGGGATAAAACGCATCTGACGCTTCGACAAGTCCAGCAATCAGCAACAATTAAACTTTTAAACAATAAACAACTAAACATTTTCACTACCTTTGCGGCAAAATTAAAATCATGTTAGACCTTTTCATTCAAATACGAATTATCGACATCATCGACATCACTTTGGTTGCCGCCCTGCTTTACGGCTTGTATTCATTGGTAAAAGGCACAACGGCAACGAGCATTTTCCTTGGCGTTGTATCCATCTGGCTGATATGGCAAGTGGTGAAAGCCTTACAGATGGAACTGTTAAGCAGCATATTAGGTGCATTCGCCAGCGTCGGTTTCATTGCACTTATCATCATTTTCCAACCCGAACTACGACGGTTTTTGTTCACCATCGGCACACAGGCACGGAAAAGCAAACTCACAAGAAAATTCCATTTGTTCAAAGTCAACAGTAATATCATCCTCAATGTCGATGCCATCACGCAAGCCTGCCAAAACATGTCTGACATCAAGCAAGGAGCTTTGATTATCATCACCAAACAAAACAAACTCGACGACATTGCCATGACAGGAGTCGAAATCAACGCCGACATCAGCAATGCGCTGATTGAGAATATTTTCTTTAAAAACAGTCCGCTTCACGACGGCGCCATGATTATCAGCAACAACCGCATCCGCTCGGCACGCTGCATCCTGCCCGTCACAAACAAGACGGACATTCCCGGCCACTATGGACTCCGGCACCGTGCCGCCATTGGCATCACCGAAGACAATGATTGTTTCGTCTTGGTCGTTTCGGAAGAAACCGGCACCATAAGCATGGTGAAAAACACAGTCATCCGTTCACTCAAACGCGAGGAAGTGAAATCGGCAATCGAAAAGGAACTGGAATGAACATTTGAAGTTTAAACCTTCATTCGGCAAAATTCAACAAAAAAAGGAGCGCAATTGTCTTGCACTCCCTTAATAATATCAACTAAGAACTATCTTCTATCTAACGATTCTTGTGCCACAAGATGGGTCGCCCAAACGTGTAGCCTCGGTGATGATGGCTTCGTGCCCCGTTGCTTCAACAAAGAGAATGGCAGCATGCACTTTCGGTGCCATGCTTCCTTCGGTGAATTGACCTTCAGCAAGATACTGTTTGGCTTGAGCCACGGTAATAGTGTCCAAGGCCTGTTCGTTTTCCTTGCGGAAATTGATGTAAACCTTCGGGACATCAGTCAGGATATAAAACTCATCAGCATGAATGTTGATGGCAGTCATGGCCGAAGCCAAATCCTTGTCAATGACAGCCTCGACACCACACAGACAACCGTTTTTCTCAACAACAGGAATACCACCGCCACCAACTGTTACGACAATATTGCCTTCAATGGCCAGACGCTGCACAATGTCAACATTCTGAATTGCAATCGGTTTCGGTGAAGCCACTACCTTACGCCAGCCTCTTCCCTTTGGGTCTTCCTTGTAAACAGCACCAGTTTCAGCTACATATCGTTCGGCATCTTCCTTCGAATAATACGGGCCGACCGGTTTGGTAGGATTCTGAAACATCGGGTCGTCTTTGTCGACTTCAACTTGAGTCACTAAAGTCACCACGTTTCTCTTGATGTTTTCTTTGGCGAACACCTTGTTCAACCCCATTTCAATCATAAAGCCAATCAAGCCTTGCGTTTCGGCAACGCAGAAATCGACAGGCATTCCAGGAACATCAAAATTCTGACTTCCAGCCTCTTGCTGCAACATCACATTACCGACTTGAGGGCCATTGCCATGACCAATAACAATGTTATAATCACCTTTCAGGAATGGCAGCAGTGACTGACATGTTTCCGTCACATTCTGCATCTGTTCCTTGTAAGTCCCTTTTTGACCGCCTCTCAAAAGCGCGTTTCCGCCAAAAGCGATAACAGCCAATTTCTTCATAAATGTCTAATTTATAGTATTTTAATTTAATTTTACCTCAAAAAAGAAATGCAAAGATACGGATTTTTTTAATTAAACTGAAAATATTTCCTCTCAAAATATACAAGAAAAAAAAGAATATATCTACTTTTGCAGTCTAAAACTCATGAACATGTTAGCTGACACCTACTCACAGGAGGAAAAAGAGGAAATCGAGCGACGACATCAGGTTTTGCTTGACGCATGGAAGACCCGTAAAGAGGCCCAAGATGTCGAGATGGTTGAAAAGGCATTTTATTTTGCCGCCGAAGCTCACAAGAATCAACGCCGCAGATCTGGCGAACCCTATATCTACCACCCTATCGCCGTGGCAACCATTGCCGCACAAGACATCGGTTTGGGCCGCACATCTATTATATGTGCGTTGCTTCACGATGTGGTGGAAGACACCGAATACACTACTGATGACATTAACGGAATGTTCGGCGAAAAAGTGGCGCGAGTTGTCGACGGGCTTACCAAACTTGACAAGAGCGACGACATAGAAAGTGTTCAGGCAGAGAACTTTAAGCATACCATCAGTTCGCTTTCCTACGACATACGAGTGGTGCTCATCAAGCTGGCCGACCGGCTGCACAACATGCGCACACTCGACTCGATGCCGCCACATAAACAGTTGAAGATTGCTTCCGAAACAGTTTATCTTTATGCGCCTCTCGCCTACCGTTTAGGCCTTCACTCCATCAAGATCGAATTGGAAGACCTTGCGCTGAAATACACCGACCCGACGCTCTACAACAGCATCAGCAAACGTATGGATGAAGTGCGCTCACAACGCACCAAGGAACTGAAAGCATTTGCCGTCCCGATTGAAGAGACTTTGAAGCAATTCGGCATCAAGGCGAGAATCAAAATCATTGAGCGCAGCATCAATTCGGTTTGCCAGCGCATCCGCAAAAAGGAGCTGCCTTTCGAAGACCTTTACGGCACTTTCCTCGTGCGCATCATCGCCGACTGTCCCTTGGAAATGGAAAAAATGGAATGTTGGCGAATTTATGCCGTCCTGACCAGCATCTACAGGCCAAACACCGCCATGCTCAAGGACTATATTTCCATCCCGAAAATCAACGGCTACGAATCGCTCCATTCCGTTGTGATGGGACAAAACGGCACTTGGGTCGATGTGCAGATACGCAGCAAACGCATGGAAGAACTGGCCGAAAAGGGATTTGCCGCCTATTGGAAATACAAGACCGACAAGCAGACGGAAAGCGGTTTCGACGAATGGCTTAAAAAGGCGCAAGACCTCATCGGCAACAGCGGCAGCAATGCCATTGAGTTTGTCGACAACTTCAAGCTCGACCTTTTCGCCAAGGAAATTTTCGTCTTCACGCCACAAGGCAAAATGATTTCGATGCCACGCGGCGCCACCGTGCTCGATTTCGCCTACTACATTCACTCCGAAATTGGCGACCATTGCATTGCCGCAAACGTCAACAACAAACTTTCGCAACTCAACCAAGCCCTACGCACCGGCGACCAAGTTGAAATCATCACCTCGGAGGCACAGCATCCACAGGAAAAATGGTTCGAGTATGTGGTTACTGCCTTTGCCAAATCGAAACTGAAAAACGGCATCAAGGAATACCGCAAGATTTTCCGCGACGAAGGCGAAGCCACCTTCAACGAAATCATGAAGAAAATCGGCGAAGAGCCTTCAAAGGCCAACCGCAGCAAAATCATGGAAGCCGCAGGCATCACCAGTTCTGTCGACTTCACCTATTTTGTCGCCACAGGAAAAATCAACGAGCAGAGCATCCTGAGCGTGCTGAGACCACAATCGTCCAACAACAGTTTCCTCAGTGCCATCACATTCGGCATGTGGGGAAATTCCAGCAAGCCGAAAGATGAAAAGCCGACGCTGAAATCGTCAGGCGAATTCGATTTCCAAGTTGCCACCTGCTGCAACCCTATTCCTGGCGACGACGTCATAGCCTTCAACTTTCCAGGCGAGCCACTTCACATCCATCGCAGCAGCTGTCCGAAAGCCATTGAAATGTCGTCGCGTTACGGGGGCAACATCGTGAAAGCCAAATGGCAGCCAATGAGCGAAATCGCTTTCTTAGCCGCATTGAAATTCATCGCTTTAGACCAAGTCGGATTGCTCAACAAAATGACGGACCTATTCTCAAACGAGATGAAACTCAACCTGCATTCGCTGCAAATGGAATCGAAACAGGAATTGGTGGAAGCCACAATTTCCATCTACGTCCATAACACAAAGGAACTCAACGCACTCATCGAGCGACTCAACAAAATAAAGGGCATTCAGAAAGTGATTCGCATTAATAACGATTAAACTGCTTCTGGCTTTTGGCTATTTGCCAGCAACAATCAGTAATTTTTGCGTATAAAATATTGTTGTCAGGATAAAACAAGACAAATGATTTTTTTCTTATTTTTGCCGAAACATCATTGAGGAAATGAAAGAATCGACAGATAATACTTTATTGACGGTCAGGAAACTATTCACCGACTATTTGCAGGAAAAACAGCTTCGGAAAACACCAGAACGTTTTGCAATACTGAAAGAAATCTATTCCATAAAAGGCCATTTTGGGATAGAAATGCTTTACAACCGGATGAAAGACAATAAGTACCGCGTAAGCCGTGCCACCTTATACAACACTATCGACCTGCTGCTCGATTGCGGTCTTGTCATCAAGCATCAGTTCGGGCACAATTGCTCTCAGTATGAAAAATCCTACAAATTCCGCCAGCATGACCATTTCGTCGATTTGGAAACAGAAGAAGTCCTCGAATTTTGCGATCCACGTCTATTGGAAATTCAAAAGGCAATTGAAGAACAGTTAGGGGTGGAAATCACACAACATTCGTTGATTTTTTACGGACGCAAGAAAAAGTAGTTAGGAGTTAGAAGTGAGGAATTAGGAGTTAGAAGGAAAGAGGAAGGGGAAAAATTGGTCACACATACGCCCTGAAAAGGCAATTTAATATAGCGAAGGGCAAAGTGAGCTTGCGAACGGCACCTTTCGCAATAATAAAAAACGACAACACAAAACACAAGATATGAGTAAAATAGACATACTCCTCGGTTTACAATGGGGAGACGAAGGAAAAGGCAAGGTTGTTGATGCCTTGACACCTAAGTATGATATTGTAGCACGTTTCCAAGGTGGTCCAAATGCGGGTCACACCATCAAGTTTGAAGGCAAAAAATTCGTCTTGCACAACATTCCGTCGGGCGTGCTGACTCCGGGTTGCATCAATGTCATTGGAAATGGTGTAATCATTGAACCGCATATTTTAAAAGGTGAAATAGAAGGTTTACATGAAGCCGGATTTGACTTGAAAGACACGTTGAAGATTTCCAACCGTGCTCATCTGATTCTGCCCACACACCGTGCATTGGATGCCGCCAACGAAAAGGCTTTGGGCAAGATGAAAATCGGTTCCACATTGAAAGGCATCGGCCCGACCTACACCGACAAGACGGCCAGAAAAGGTTTGCGCATCGGCGACATTAGCTCATCGGAATTCAAGAACCGTTATGAAAAACTGAAAGCAACTCATCTACAGCAGATTGCATCGTTGCAGTTCGACATGAACGGCTTCCAATTGGATGGCATCAGTTTTGACGAATATGAAAAACTGTGGTTTGAAGGCATTGAATACCTGAAGCAATACGAGTTCATCGATAGCGAATATTTCCTCAACGAAGCCCTCGACAACGATAAGAAAATCTTGGCCGAAGGCGCACAAGGCTCCATGCTTGATGTTGATTTCGGCAGCTACCCGTTTGTGACCTCTTCGAGTGTCATTGCCGCTGGCGTTTGTTCTGGTTTGGGCATTGCGCCTAACCGCATCGGCAAGGTGTTTGGCATTTTCAAGGCCTACTGCACGCGCGTCGGCACAGGTCCCTTCCCTACCGAACTTTTCGATGCCACGGGCGATACGCTCCGTGAAAACGGCGGCGAATTTGGCGCCACGACAGGCCGTCCGCGTCGTTGCGGCTGGCTCGACTTGCCCGCACTGAAATATGCCGTCATGCTCAGCGGTGTAACTGACCTTATGATGATGAAATCCGATGTAATGGATGATTTCGAGACCATCAAAGTGGCCACTGCTTACCGCTATAACGGCAAGGAAACCAAACATTTGCCATTTGCCGCATGTACCGAAACCATGGAACCAGTCTATACCGAATTGCCAGGCTGGAACCAAAAAATCACCGACACAATTCCACAGAAGTTGGAAGATTACATCAAATTCATTGAAGATTACATTGGCGTTCCTGTTTCATTCGTCTCTTACGGTCCGGACAGAACCGAGAACTTTTATCGGAACAAATAACCCGTTTTTCAATATGTCAAAATGAAAAAGCTGCACCGTTTGGTGCAGCTTTTTCTATGATAGGAATCAGTATTTGTTGTTCAATTATTTTCCGTTGATTACATTCTCAACAATGGCCAAGATTTCCTTTTCCTGCTGCAAAGCGGCGGCTTCAATGTCGGCTGCTTGCTTCAAAATGTCGGCCTTGAAGGCTTCATCTTTCAGACTTGCGGCATTAATCTTGACATTCAGATGCGCTCCCATGACAGCAGAACGGGCGCACAAAGCACCGACACCAGCATCGGAAACTGAATTCGGATTGCCAATCTCAGCCATGGCACGGACAACTTCAAAAGCGCTGTAAGCGGCTTTCATGGTACGGAAAGGAACCTCAGTAGCATACTTCGTGGCATCCTGAATGGCCTTTGAGCGGGCAGCCTTTTCTTCGTCGGTCTTCTTTGGCAGGCCGAAAGCATTCATGATGGTATTGAAAGCGTTGGTGTCTTCATCGACCAGAGCGAGCAGTTCATCCTTGATAGCCTGACCTTTGACAGCCCATTCGGAGAACTCTTCCCAACGGTCGTCCCAACCTGGCTTGTGTGACGAGAGGTTGGCCACCATGGTAGCGAGCGATGCGCCAAGAGCTCCCATATAAGCGGAAATGGAACCGCCGCCTGGAGCCGGGCTTTCGCTTGCCGTTTCGTTGGCAAAACCTGTGCAGGTCATGTCGACGAGTTTCTTCTGGCTGTTGTCTTCAATCAGATATTCAATGACTTTTTCCTTTGGATTGAAAGGCTTCAAATCATCGAGGCCCATCGACTTGATGGCTATCTTCATGATTTCCTCTTCGCTGACGCCGAGCGAACGCTGCTGCTTGGCAAGATAGAAACGGCCAGCATCCATCAGAACCTTCTTAGGAATCAAGCCGACGATTTCACAGCCTGTGACACGCACACCACGGGCGGCAGCCTTAGCGCAGACTTCCTCGAAGCAGACATGAACCGGAGAAACGCTGATGTTGGTAATGTTCATGGAGACCTGAGCGATGCCGTAATCTTCGATGAACCAACCGATTGCCTTGGTGCATTTCAAAGTGCCAGGAATCATGATGGTGTTGCCGTTTTCATCCTTCATCGGCTTGTCGGTCACCTTATCGCCCATGCGCTTCGGACGGCCCTTTTCGCGGACATCGAAGGCGACGGCATTGGCACGGCGTGTGCTGGTGGTGTTCAGATTATAGTTGATGGCGACTAAGAAATCGCGGGCACCGACTTGCGTTGCGCCGGTATGAGCCACGTGTTCGTTCCATTCGTTAGGACCGAAATCAGGCTTCCATTGCTCGGAACCGAGGCGCGATGACAAGGATTCATATTCGCCCGTACGGCAATAAGCCAAATTGCGGCGTTCAGGACGGAAAGCCGCATCTTCGTAGCAATAAATCGGGATATTCAATTCATTGCCAAGGCGTTCGCCCAATTTGTGAGCGTATGCAACGACCTCTTCCATCGTGATGTTCGACACAGGAATCAGAGGGCACACGTCGGTGGCACCCTGACGCGGGTGAGCGCCGTGATGCTGCGACATATCAATGAGTTCGGCAGCTTTCTTCACCACGCGGTAAGCGGCTTCGCAAACATTTTCAGGTTCACCGACAAAGGTGATGACGGTGCGGTTGGTGGTCATGCCAGGGTCGACATCAAGCAATTTGACGCCTTCCACTTTTTCGATTTCAGCGGTCACCTGATTGATAATGTTCATATCGCGGCCTTCGCTGATGTTCGGTACACATTCGATAAGTTGTTTCATATAAGGGTAGATTTAAAAATTCAAAGATTTAAAATTTAAAATTTAAGATTTAAGGATTTATGATTCTATGGATAAAAGTCTTTCAACTTCCGCAACCAATTCCTTAGAAGGTTCGATGATTGAAAGTATTTCTTCTTCATCAACAGAGAATATACAATTATAATCACCTTTTTCTCTCAATTGCTCCATACGGGAAAGGAATGCGCCATATTTTGAATCTACCTTCCCCGTTTTTACAAAATTGAGTCCAAACACTGTCAACATGCCACTATGAGTATGGGCAACAAATTCATTTTTTATCAGCAAAGCCTGAACAGCATGAAAGCAAGCATAATAATAACGATTTGAGGCAATATCCCAAAACTTCTGTCTGCACATTTCATCAGCCTGATCCAAAAAGCGATGGGCTTTCTCCATTTCAAGGTCGACTACAATCTTTCTATCTTCATCACTTAACTTCATACCAATTGGATTGCATCGTTTGTAACATTATAATAAAATGGTGTCATTTTATAGTTTTCCCACTCCAGATTCGTATACATCACTGGATTAATCATTTCGCCCAAATCCCAGCCCAGCATCCTCAAAGGATAAGAAATTGTGTCGTAATCTTCTGGCGTCAAACGTTCCTTGTCAAGAAGAATAAGGACATCCCAATCGGAACTATCACGCGCATCGCCTCTTGCACGGGAGCCGAAAAGCAAAGCCTTTCCTCCCTTCGGCAAATTCAGGAGAAGCGATTGGCGAATCATATCCACGATGTTTTCTTTCATTTATAAAATGACTTTTGCGCTGCAAAGGTAATGCTTTTTTCGGGACGAAATGAGAAAACGTCAATTCTTTGGGGGATTGTTCAATTGAAAGCTAAGGGGAAGCATATACCCCACCCTTACAGCCTTGCCATTATGAAAGCCTGGTTTCCACTTCGGCATCGACTGCACAACTTCAACCGCTACTTCATCACAGCCATGACCTATGCCGTGTAAGACTTTCACATCCGACACGCTGCCATCAGTTTCAACAATAAAACTGACAAACACTCGGCCTTCCACACCTGCGTCTTTTGCCTGTTGCGGATAGACAACGTTATCCTGAACGAACTTCATCATTTCATCCTTACCACCAGGAAATTCAGGCATTTGCTCGGTAATTTGGTATACATCCGAAAACTCATCTTCAAATCCATCCACGATGTAACCGGTCAGACTTTCCATGTAATCAGGCTCATAAATATCAGACGAATCATCCGTAATTTCCATATTATCTGTTGGTTGAGTGTCGGAAGCCTTGTTTGAAGAGGCACCATTATTGCCGCACGACGACATTCCGAGCATAGAAGTCAGTGCCATACCCGAAATCATCACGGCCTTTCCAAGCCTTTGCCGTTTTTCAAGTTCGCGCTCCAAATAGCGCACTTCGGCTTCGCATTTCGGGCAAGTGCCCAAGCAATCGCCTTGATAGGTACATTCACTGATGACTAATTCTATGTCGTTTTCCGCTGCAATCTGCTTGCGGATTTCCTTCAGGATCTTGCAAGTTCTTTTTCCTTTTGTCATAATGCTTACCTTATTATATAGTTAAACTCGTCAATTTCAGTCACGCCCATCGATTTCAGGGTTGCAATGCTTTGCTGCACATCGGCATCAGTATTGAAATTCGGGATATGTGGCACACGAACCACAACATTTCGCGCCCCACGACGTTGCAACAACCATTCCAAATTTTTCAGAGTCAAAGCGTTATCTTTTCCCGTATAGGTCTGATAGATTTCAACATTCATATCCTTGATGTCAACGATATAGCCATCTACAACTTCATCAACCATTATCACGCTTTCTTCGGGCACACTGAGGCTGGTTTCCACCACGATGCTCCATTGCGGTCCGCACAAAGCACGAAATTCCCTAATGAAATCCACCTGTAGCAGAGGCTCTCCGCCGCCGAAGGTGACGCCGCCTTTCGTAGCAAGGAAATAAAGCTGGTCGATTTTCACCTCTTCATAAAGTTCCTTGGGAGTGTAAAGTCTTCCTTTCGCAGCATCCCACGAAGTCTTGTTGAGGCAATATTTGCAACGCAAAGGACAGCCATTGAACGTCACCAAAGTGGTAACGCCCTCACCGTCAATCACAAGACGATGGCGGCTGACTGCAAAGATTTGTGCTTGTGTCATATCGGCTGCTAAAATAATCATTTTTTCGTAATGATGAAAAAATCTGTATTTTTGCGGCATCAAAACATCATTATATGAATAAGGTATCGGAAAACCCTTCAAAAAACCGAGCTGTCTCTGACGAGAGACTTTTGCCTCCTTTAGTCATTATTGTCGGTTTAATCATCGCTTGCTACCTGACGGCCAACGTGATGGCGGTCAAACTCATCAAGGTCGGGGATGTCACCATTTTCGACGCGGGCACCATCATTTTTCCCATCACCTACATGCTCGGCGATGTGCTGACCGAAATTTGGGGCTTCAGGACGGCGAAGCGCGTCATCTGGCTCACCTTGATTTGCCAAATCATTTTCACGCTGTTTGCCTGGATTGGCATCAGTCTACCCTACCCAGCCGAAACAGAAAGCATGGCGGCGGCCTACCGGCAAGTGTTCGGTTTCGTGCCGCGCATCATGTTAGCTTCGCTGACGGCTTTCCTATGCGGAGAACTCATCAACGCTTGGACGATGGTGAAAATCAAGGAAAAGACGGGCGAAAGGCTGCTTTGGGTGCGCACCATCGGCTCATCGGTGTTTGGCTATGTTGTTGATACCACGCTGTTTGTCTGCATCGCTTTCATCGGCACAGTGCCAACACGCGACATCTTCACCATGATTGGCATCCAAATCGTTGCCAAACTGCTCATCGAAGCCTTGGGCGGAACGCCTTTGGCGTATGCGGCAATTCGGTTTTTGAAGAAAAGATTTTAATCAATGTGAGACGCGATGAATCGCGTCTCTACAGGGAGAAATTTTCCATCAAAATTCATGTCATCTGACAGAAAATCATTTTTTGCAATGAAATTTTACGGCCATAAAATTTACGGCCATAAAATTTGATAAAAAAGGCTTGAAGTTTAACAAAAAAGAATTACCTTTGCAGCGAAATTTTACAGTCATAAAATTTACGACCATAAAAAAGTGATGCGATGAACAAGTTCTACGACAGACAGCAGGAGACGGCAAGGCTGATGGAAGTCATGCGACAATCATACGAAGATTATTCCCGATTTGTAGTGCTCACGGGCAGAAGGCGCGTAGGCAAGACAAGTTTAGTGAACCATTTGATGCAGGAAAACCAAGCGACGGCTCCCGGATTGTATTTTTTCGTTGGAAGAAAAAACGAAGCCGCACTGGTAAGCACATTCAGCGATGAGATCCGTGAAAAACTTGGGGAATTTGTTCCAGAGGGCATCATGACTTTTCGCGGGCTTTTCCAACTGCTGATGGAGATTGGCAAACGCAGGAAATTCGCACTCTTTATCGATGAATTTCAGGAGTTTGACAATGTAAATCCAGGCGTTTTCAGCGACATTCAGGAATTGTGGGACCGTTACAAAAAAGAGACTCACGTCTACCTGATTGTGTCGGGCAGCATTTTCCGCATGATGGAGAAAATCTTCAAAGACGAGGAACAGCCACTTTTCGGCCGCGATGACTGCACGATTAAGCTAAAGCCTTTCAGCACCGACACAATGCGCGAAATATTAGGCGACTACAAACCCGATTTCACCAACGAGGATTTGCTGGCGCTCTGGACCATCACTGGTGGTGTGGCACGTTATATCGAACTACTGATGAACAACCGCTGCACAAATGTAAAGAAAATGCTGCATTATGTCTGCTCAAGCGGCGACAGCTTTTTCGTTGACGAAGGCAAGAAAATACTCATTCAGGAATTCGGAAAACAGTACGGAACCTATTTCAGCATCCTCGACCAGATTGCCCACGGCGACGTGACACAAAACGAAATTGAAGCCTCGCTCGGCATGAAAAGTCTTGGCGGACAGCTGAAAATACTGGAAGAGAAATACGGCATCATCAGGAAGAAACGCCCGATTGGAGCGAAAAGCGGCAGTCAAACAGTACGTTACGAGATACAAGACAATTTTTTCCGTTTCTGGTTCCGATACATCCATCGCCATTCATCACTCATTGAATTGCAAAACATGGCAGCCTTGGAAAAAATCATGACTGATGACTACACGACATTTTCCGGCATAGCATTGGAACGCTGGTTCCGTCAGAAAATGGTGGAATCGTGCCGTTACAGACAGATTGGCGGATGGTGGACGACAAACGGAAAGAATGCCAATGGTGAACATGATGATTTTGAAATAGACATCGTTGCCGAAACACTTTATGGCGAAATTGAGGCTTACGAAGTGAAACGTAATGCCCAGAAATACAATCCCAACCGACTCGCCGAAAAAACCGATGAGATGCAACATCACCTGTTCAGCAACAAGGACATACGGAAGATTGGGTTGTCTATCGAAGACATGTGATGGATTTACGATACTCTATTTCACTCGTATAAAAATGGAATTATTTCCACATTAAACACATCCTGCCCGTTCTCTTTCAACACTTGCTGTGCCGCCTGATTCTGCATGATGGCACCACCCCATGCGTTGAAATCGTATGTGTGCGGGTTGCGGAACCAGTTGGCGATGTCCATGTCGATTTGCAGCGTGTTATGTTCTTTGCCCGTGGCATGAAAAGTATCTTCAAAAGGAATTTCGACTTGGAAATAGTTTTGGTAAAATTCTGTCAAATCTTCATTTTGTCCAATGCCGAGATGCACGTTTATAGGTGAAAGACTGCCGTTTTCATCAAGCCATTTGCCGTTGAGTTTCATGTAATGATAGCCGCCGCCAAGCGGTTCCGGCCAAAACATGTCGGACTCAGGCGGATTGACGAAAAGTCCGGTCTGGTTGTCGGATTCGTCCAATCCAAAGGTGAAACGCAAGGCGACATATTGTCCGACGGGAATGAATTGAGACGCAAATGTTTTTGCCAGATTGTCGTTTTCGTCAAGATAAAAGATATGGCCGTCTTGGTTTATCGGAAGCCATTTCCCTTCTGCGTTCTTGATTTCAATGTTGGATATAAACCATTGTATTTCAGTGATGAGGAATTGGTTGCCTGCTTCGTTTTGATAACACAATGAATCAGTTACAAGTTCTTTTCCGTCGACAGAATAATGGATGTTGAGACCAACGGATGATTCTTTTGGCTCTTGCTTGCAGGATGCCAGAAACAGCGACATCGCGAATATGAATGTGCAAATCTTTCTCATAAAAACGGATTTTAAAATGCAATGATACGCTTTTTCGCCCGAATAGTGTATTTTTGCAGCAAAATAATGTAATTTAATAAATATGTAACGCTTTTTTAGCTGTTGGTTTCAGACCTTTGGCAAATGACAAAATCTAAGATTTAAAATGATTTGTGCCAGAAGCCAAAAGCTAAAAGCCAGAAGCAGAATTGAGCGACAAAAACACAAAGAATATGGCAGAATTTAAAGTAGGCGATAAAGTGAATTTCATCAGCGCAGTGGGCGGTGGTAAAGTTACGAAAATCATTGATACACGCATGGTTATGGTTGAAGTCGAGGATGGTTTTGAAATCCCGACCTTGATTACGGATTTGGTCCTGGATTACCGTTCGCAACCGCAAGTTTCGCATCAGCAGAAAGTGGTCGATACGGTACAGAAAGAGATTCAGGCCAAGGAACTTCTCGAACAGGAACGCGCCGACGCAGCCCGCAAGGGTGAGTTGCGCCGTTTTGCGAAAGAAGCTGAAAAAGAGGGCGTTTATCTGGCTTTCATACCGCACGAACAGCAGTGGCTTCTGACGGGTGCTATGGATGTGGTGCTCGTCAACCATACGCCTTACGAGATGCTTTACACCTTCACGATAAAGGAAGAGGAAAAGTTTGTGAATGTGGATTATGGTCAGGTCGACAAACATGAAAAAGTCGTGATTGAATCCATTTCACGCGACGATTTGGAATATTGGCTGAATGGTATCGTTCAGGCTGTCTTTACCAAGGAAGAGTCTGACAATGTGCTGCTTCCGTTGAACGCGCCTTTCTCGTTGCGACCAGGCCGTTTCTTCAAGGAAGGCAGTTATGCGGCATCGGGCATTCTCGGCGAAAAGGCCGTTATGATTTGTCTTTCCGAACTGGTTGCCTTGAAGAGTGGCGATGGCGATTTTGCTAAAATCATGAAGGAAGGCATTGGCTCTCAGGCTGCAAAGAAGGAACTGGTGAAGAAGGAATCGCCTATTGACAAGCACAGAACCGCCCCGGGCGAGGCTACTGTGGATTTGCATATCGGCGAATTGGTCGACAACATTTTGGGCCTTTCAAGTCACGATATGTTCCGCATCCAGACGGATTATTTCAAGAAGATGCTCGACAGCGCCATCGCTTCAGAATATACTAAGGTGACTTTCATTCACGGCGTTGGCAACGGTGTCTTGAAAAACGCTATCATCGACGAACTGAAAAACTACAAGAATACCGAAAACCGCATGGCCAGTATCGCCAAGTTTGGTGTAGGCACCATCGATGTCATCATCACCGACAAGCAGAAAGATTGATGCTTTATTCCGTTGATTATGAGTCGCCTGTCGGCAAACTGACTTTGGCTGCCAATGAAAAGGCACTTGTGGGTTTGTGGATGGAAGGGCAACACTATTTCGGTTCTTCCTTGCAGGTTGAGACGATGTGCCATGAAATTGTTCCAGTTTTAGGAAACGTCGTTTCGTGGTTAGATGCTTATTTTGCAGGCGGGAAACCATCATTGGAAAATATGCCTTTGTCGCCACAAGGAACTGATTTCCAACTTTCGGTTTGGAAGGCATTGTGTACAATTCCTTACGGAAAGACAAACACTTACGGAGCCATTGCCCGACAATTGTCTGCTGAATTAGGCCGTAATGTCTCGCCTCGTGCCGTGGGCAATGCCGTAGGCCATAATCCGATTTCCATCATCATTCCTTGCCATCGCGTAGTGGGTGCTAATGGCAGTCTGACGGGCTATGCGGGCGGTTTGGAACGGAAAAAGTATCTTTTACAGCTTGAAGGTGTGAATTTGTCCGTTTCGGTCAAGAAAAACTGTAATTTTGTAAATAATTAAGAATGAATAAACACTAATAACAATGAGAAAAGTATTTTTATCTTTGGTTTTATCGGTCCTCGCTTTTGTAGGCGTGGCCAATGCACAAGTCAATCCGTTCAGCACATCATCGGGCTATCTTTTCAGCACCAATGTTGACTGGACGACAATTCATTACGGCCTTTGCCGTTTCACCGATGGCTTTTCAAACATCGAGTATCTTAGTTCTGCCGATGGTTTCTTTGGCGGCTCTGCTGCCGTCGATGGCGTGATGTATGGCACCAACGACCAAATGTTTTTCTACAAGTTCGATTTGAACGACGGTTCCATCATACAAAAGAAATCGACCAACCACTATTGGTATGATATGGCTTACGACTACACGACCAGCACCATGTATTGCATCCAGGAAAACGGTTTCGGTAAAATCGACTTGGAAACGGGTCATTCTACGACGATTCGCACCTATGCCAGTTTCTATTTCTGGGCCATCGCCTGCACCAGCGGCGGCACGCTTTATGCCATCGACATGGACGGCTATCTCTACCAGATTGTGAACAAGGAAACGGGCGATGTCTATTGCATTGGCAATACAGGCTTGGCTTCGCAGTATCTCTGCTGTGCTGCCATCGACCCGAATACCGACATCATGTATTTCCAATATTGCACCAATACGTGCGACAAGCTCTATTCCATCGATTTGGAGACGGCCCAAGCCACATTCATCTGTGACTGCGATGAACTATCAGGCTTGACCTTCGATTTCGAATACGATGCTGTGAATGAAAACGAAATGAATGTCAATGTCTATCCAAATCCAGCTGCTGATTATCTGACAGTTAATGCCGAAAATATCAGCCGCATTACCATTATCAACACTTTGGGACAGGTCGTCAGCGACATGAAAGCCGATGGCAACGAAGTGCGCGTGGATGTGTCGCAATTGCCAGCTGGCAATTATTTCGTGAAGGTCAGGACGGAAGGAAAGATCAGGACACGGAAGGTTGCAATAATGGATTAAGGATTTTTTCTTTTTGCGCAAAAGCAGAATAAAAACACCGTCCATGACAGATATTTTCACACCTGAGCAGCGCAGCCACATCATGCAACAAATCAAAGGCAAAGACACCAAGCCTGAGATGATTGTGCGAAAATATCTGTTTTCCAAAGGGTTCCGTTTTCGCGTGAATGTGAAGCGTTTACCAGGCAAGCCCGACATTGCCTTGCGCAAATACCGCACCGCCATTTTCATTCACGGCTGTTTCTGGCATGGCCACGAAGACTGCAAATTAGCTTCACACCCTCAAACCAACAAGGAGTTTTGGGAAGCAAAAATCGCTCGCAACAAAGCCCGCGACATCGCGACACGCGAAAAACTCAAGGCCATGGGATGGAACACGATGATCATCTGGGAATGTCAATTGAGCAAAGTCAGCATCCGTCAACAGACCTTGGAAAGCATAGTCCAAATCCTCGATGATACTTTTCTGAAACTCAACCAGCCTAAGAAAAAAGTCGTGTTATATCAGCAATCAGAAACAAGTTATTCGCAAGCCGCCGAAAGTTCATCATACGGAAACGAAATCGCAAACATAGACTGAAAACAAGAGAGACCGACTCTTATGAATCGGTCTCTCTGCTGATTTATAAAATCCTTTACTTGTTATGATGTGAATCGAAATTGGCTTTTACAGGATCAACTTGCTCAATCGTTTGTGCAACAGTATCATTTTTGATTATTCCGCAAGCATTCAGAATCTTACCCTTCAAGTCGCTGTTTTCCATCCAGCCCGTAAACTGTTCTGCACCAGGACCGTAGGCAAACACCATAACAGGCAGACAAGTATGGCTTCCTGTGGAAAACGCCATGCATGGATTGTTGTAATGTCCTTTTGGATCTCTCAAGCTCAGACCGCCGGTTTCGTGGTCGGCAGTGACAACAAGCAAAGTGTTTTCGTGGGTTTTCGTATAATCCAAGGCAACCTGAATGGCATCGCTGAAATCCTTCACCTCGCCAACCATATAGGCGGAATCATTATCATGACATGCCATATCAATCAATGAGCCTTCAACCATCAGGAAGAAACCGTTTTCGCTGCCATCCAAGGTCTCGAGAGCGGTTTTCACAGCACGCGGCAGGAAATCGCCTCTTTCGGAAATGACAGGTAAATGTTCTTCTTCAACCAACACGGCATATTTCTTATTGGTGACAACAATATTGGCCAGCGTATCATACACTTTCCAGCCTTTTTGTGTCATTTCTTCAAACAAATCACGACCATCATTGCGCTGGTTGAAATACTTGGAACCACCGCCAATCATCACGTTGAGGTTGTCGCAATTCATCATCTGCTCGGCAATCGTTTCATACTGACTTCTTCCTGGCACCTTGGCATAGAAAGCAGCTGGCGTAGCATGCGTTGCATAGCAAGTGACGACAATGCCAGTGGTCTTTCCGTTCTCGGCCAAAACATCAAGTACAGAGGGCATCGGAATGGAATCGGGCGTCATGCCTACCATGCCGTTTCGCGTTTTGCCACCGCAAGCCAAAGCCGTTCCTGCCGCAGCCGAATCGGTAATTTCATTGCTGGCGGACTTGGTTATCACAATGCCCGAATACGGAAATTCAGTGAAAGCCAAATCGTTGTCCGATGCCAACATAGTGGCATAGATTTGGGGCAGCGACATGCCGTCACCAATCATGTAAATAACATTGACAGCCTTTGGAGGTTCAGGGGCCTGCACCTCAATTTCCTTTTCCTTGCACGATGATAAAACACTCAATGCCAAAAGGATAGAGAATAATAAGATTGACAATTTACGCATATAAATTTAAATTTAAGATTATGATACGACCCTTGACGGACTCATTTGATTGAACATCGACAAAAACCTATTCGAACACTGATTGAACGGATTCTCACGGAAATGTTTTGCTCGCAAAACATCAATCCGATAAATCCGTGTTATCAGTGTTCGATTCTAAGCTATTTTTTCAAATGTAATAAATCAAATCTTTCTTTTTTCTACCAATAAGCATACCATGATTAAGTTTGTTATTTCCTTGCAACGACTTTTTTCACAGCCTCAACAATGTCTGGCGTATCCAAATGATAAGCCTTCAAAAGTTCATCAGGTGTGCCGCTTTGACCGAAAACATCGTTGACGGCCACCATTTCCATCGGGCACGGATTGTTCATGGCCAAAACCTGAGCAATGCTGTCGCCCAAACCGCCATTGCGCTGATGTTCCTCAGCCGTCACGACACACTTCGTCTTTGCCACAGATTTCAGCACGGCATCAACATCCAAAGGCTTGATGGTGTGAATGTTAATCAATTCGGCATTGATGCCCATTTCCTTCAGAATCGGCAGTGCCTGAACCGCTTTCCAAACCAAATGACCGCAGGCAAAAATGGTGACATCGGTGCCTTCCTGCAACATTTGGGCCTTGCCGATTTCAAATTTTTCGTCAACAGGCGTGAAATTCGGCACTTTCGGACGGCCAAAACGCAGATATATAGGGCCATCGTATTCAGCCGCAGCAATCGTGGCAGCCTTCGTCTGATTGAAATCGCAAGGAACGATAACTGTCATGTTGGGCAGCATTTTCATCAGGCCGATGTCTTCCAGAATCTGATGCGTTGCGCCATCTTCGCCTAACGTGACGCCAGCATGAGAAGCCGCAATCTTCACGTTCTTATTGGAATAAGCCACCGACTGACGGATTTGATCGTACACGCGACCCGTTGAGAAAGCGGCGAAAGTGCCCGTAAACGGCACGAAACCACTCAAAGCCATTCCGGCAGCCATGTCAATCATGTTGGCTTCAGCGATGCCAGTCTGGAAGAAACGCTCAGGAAATTCCTTTGCGAAATCGCCCATCTTCAATGAGCCAGTCAAATCGGCGCAAAAAGCGACTACTTTCGGGTTGCGGCGACCCACTTCAAGCAAACCTTCGCCAAATCCCGATCTTGTATCTTTATTGTTTTGTACTGTGAAATCCATATTATTCTTGGTTATCGGTTTTCGGTTATCGGTTTTCAGTCTTTCAGTTACTGAATACCGAGAACTGAAAACCAGTTATTTAATAATCTCCTAAAGTTTCCTCCAATTGTGAGAGCGCATTGGCGGCCTGTTCATCGTTCGGAGCAGAGCCGTGCCATCTGTGTGTGCCCATCATGAAATCGACACCCATGCCCATTTCGGTGTGCGCCAGAATCAGTTGCGGTTTGCCTTGATGTGCGCCTTTACGGGCTTGATTCAGAGTGTCAACCACTTCCTGCATGTTGTTGCCGTTCATCTCGATGACCTTCCAGCCGAAAGCCTCGTACTTGGCACGCATATCACCAAGATTCATCACGTCGTCGGTCGAGCCATCAATTTGTTTCTTATTGTAGTCAACGATAGCCACGAGGTTGTCAACGCCTTTGGCTGGTGCGTACATGGCGGCTTCCCAAATCTGGCCTTCTTCCTGTTCACCGTCGCCCATCAGCACGAAAACGAGATGATCATCGCCATTCAGACGTTTGGCCTGTGCCGCACCAATGGCAACGGAAAGGCCTTGACCCAACGAACCGCTGGCAATGCGGACACCTGGCAGACCTTCTGCCGTTGTTGGGTGTCCTTGCAGACGGGTTCCCAAGCGGCGGAACGTAGCCAACTCACTGACAGGGAAATAGCCACGATGCGCCAAAATGCTGTAAAACATCGGGCTGATGTGACCATTCGACAAGAAAAACATGTCCTCCCCCGCTCCGTCCATACGGAACTGTTCAGGATTGATTTGCATTTGGTCGAAATAAAGTGCCGTAACGATATCCGTTGCGCCCAAAGAACCACCCGGATGGCCTGACTGACAGCCATGCACCATGCGTATGATGTCGCGGCGCACCTGTGAGGCAATTCTCTCCAATTGTTTGATTTCCATTATTCTAAAATATTGAATTATACTATATTATTTCTATTTTCGATTAAATTTTACACGTTAGCAAAGGTAAGGGAATTATTATGATTTGCAAACTGGAAACACCATTTTTTGATGAAATACGCAAATCACAAATTATCAATCACTTCCTTCATCTCGTCGAGTTTCTCCAATGCCGACTCAAAGAGTCTCCATTGCGCACGGGTGCGCACCATGTTGTGGCAAGGATACTTTATTCTATAATAGGTGTCGCCATTGATGTAATCGGCAAGGAAACGCACGGCCTGCATGTATGGAAACAGCAGCGCGGCATACGGAAGATTTTCTTTTTCAATTGGCAATAGGAAAGACTTGGTTCCTTTGACATAGCCTTTAGCAAATGCCTTGAAAATCTCCATGTTGAACGTGACATTCTCAAGATTGTCATCATCCTCAGCACCCGTATTGGCTGCCGAACGCAAGAAATCGCCGAAATCGGAGAAGATAAAACTCGGCATGACCGTATCCAAATCGATGACACACAAAATGTTGCCTTCCGCATCAAAAAGCATGTTGTTGACTTTGGTATCGCAGTGGCAAATGCGCTTAGGCAGTTTCCCTTCGCGATACAGTCTTTCGCCCAATGTCATTTGTTCCGCAAATTGTTGAATCTGAGAAACATACTTTTGCACTTCCTCATCTTTCATTCTTCCAGCCTTGTCATTTGCGACGGCTTCATCAAGTTGCTTCAATCGGAATTCGATGTTGTGGAAATCGGGAATGATTTCACCAATCGGTTCCTTCAAATCGGCCAAAAGCGACTCGAAATCACCGAAAGTCAAGCCTGCATAATAGGCATATTCAGGCGTGACCGTTTCGTAAGTGAAGGAATCGGAAACGAAACCCATCATGCGCCAATATTTCTCATTTTCAACGATGTAGGTCTTTCCCATATCGGCTTTCAGGAAATGCAGCACGCGACGGCTGATGTCTTCAACACCTTGATTTTCATATTTTTGCCGAATGTGGCGCGTTACGGTTTCAATGTTGTTCTGCAACATCTCCACATCAGTGAAAACGGCATTGTTGATGCGTTGCAAGACATATTTCGGCTTGTTCTCACCTTTCAGAAAGACTTTGAAAGTGTCGTTAATCAAGCCATTGCCCAAAGGCGAAATCTCGCCAATCTGTTCTTCAGGAATGAAATGGGCGGCAATTCTTATAAGTTCGTTCATAACAGATTATTTTGCTGCGAAAATAAACAAAAAAGACATATCGGTCATTTTGCTAACTGAAAAAATGTTTTCGTTTGTTTCTGCTCATCAAACACAAAAAAGAGCGACTAAAAGTAGTCGCTCTCAAGTCACTACGCTATCAAAAGCATCAATTATTCAGTGTATTGTTCGATGATACCCTTGTCGACAAGGATACGACCGCAATATTCGCAAACGATGATTTTCTTGTGTGTGCAGATATCCAACTGATGTTGCGGAGGAATCTTGTTGAAGCAACCGCCACAAGCATCACGGGCAATGCCGACGACGGCCAGACCATTGCGGGCATTCTTACGGATGCGCTTGTAGGCGACAAGAAGACGGTCTTCAACCAGTTTTTCACATTCAGCCGAACGCTGAAGCAGCAGTTCCTCATCCTTTTCGGTGCCTTCAGTAACCGATTTCAGTTCGGCTTTCTTCTCAGCGAGGATGGTCTTGCGTTCAGCGAGACGTGTCTTGGCCAGTTCAATTTTAGCAGCAACATCTTCATCTCTGGCCTGAGCCTCGCGGATGCGCTTTTCCGAAAGCTGAATGTCTAACTTCTGGAATTCGATTTCCTTGGTCAAGGAATCATATTCGCGGTTGTTTCTGACGTTATTCTGCTGCTCCTCGTACTTTTTGACGAGCGCTTCGATTTCCTTAATCTTAATCTTATGGTCAGCGACATCCTTTTGGTTTTTCTTGCTTTCCTCCTTAAAGTTAGCGATACGGGTTTCAAGACCTGCGATTTCGTCTTCCAAATCCTGGATTTCGAGTGGAAGGTTGCCTCTGTAAGCCCTGATTTCATCAATTTTCTTATCGACTTGCTGCAAGGTATACAATGCGACAAGTTTCTGTTCAACACTAACCTCAACAGACTCATCAGCCTGATTTTGAGCTACTTTCTTTTCTTCGTTATCTGCCATTTTACTTAGACTTTACAAAATAATGAACTGAATTCGTATTTGTTTCAGCGATTTCGGCTGCAAAGGTAGAAAAATTTTTCTGAATTAAATCCCTAATTAATTCCTTTGTAAACTGTTCGGTCTCAAAATGTCCGCCATCGACCATCAAAATGTCGCCATCAGGCTCGAAAAAATCGTGATATTTCATGTCAGCTGACAAGAAAGCATCGGCTTGGGCGGATTTGGCATCGCCAAAAAGGAAAGAACCCGCACCGCCACAAAGCGCCACACGCTTTATCATTCTGCCCGTCAATGCTGAATGACGCAGGCAAGGCGTTCCGATTGTCTCACTGACAAGATTCAGGAAATCGGTCTCCGGCATTTCGGTCTCAAATTCGCCAATCATGCCCGAACCCGCCAACGGAAATTCATTCTGCAACTGATAGACATCGTAGGCAACCTCTTCGTAGGGATGCACCTTCAACATGGCCGAAACCACGCGATTCAGCAAATGGTCAGGAACAATGGTTTCGACACGGATTTCATTTTCAAAATGCAACTTTCCCTGTTCGCCGACAAAAGGATGCGTCTCCTCCCCTGCCCTGAAACTGCCTTGTCCGGCAGCATTGAAACTGCACGAATCGTAATTGCCAATGCAGCCCGCACCAGCCTCAAACATGGCCGAGCGCACCTTTTCGGCATAATCGGCAGGACAAAAAACGACCAGTTTCATCAAGCGGCCATTCATCGGCTGCAAGATATGCAGGTTTTTCAGGCCAAGCATTTCACCCAGACGGCGGTTTACACCTAAACAGCTGTTATCCAAATTGGTATGCATGGATATGATGGCAATGTCGTTTTTTATCGCTTTCATCACGGCACGCTCAATGGGACTTTTAGGCGTCAAGTGTTTTAAGCCTCTGAAAATCAAAGGATGATGACTCAGAATGAGATTACACGATTTGGCAACAGCCTCATCGACCAAAGCTTCGGTGACATCCAAGGCAATCAGTGCCTTCGACACCTCAGCATTTTCGTCGCCGACCTGAAGGCCTGCATTGTCATAACTTTCCTGCCAACTTAAAGGCGCAACCTGCGTAAGACAGGATAATATTTCTTTTACGGTCATATATTTTATGATTTGATGAGCGAAAATACGAAAATTTAGCGAACTGATGCTCTATTTTTATTTTTGCATACAAACAATTAATTATCAATTATTTAGCAACAAGCAATTCATCTTATTATGATTTTTTGGCCAAAAGTCTAACACAAAAAAATGTCCATTTACATCAATTCGGCAGTTGCAACTGCCGAATTGATGTAAGCGCAAACCGAAAAAAAATCTATCTTTGCCATTCAAAATGCGAAAAATACTGCTTCCCATATCATTAATTTACCATATTGTGCTGAAAATCAGGCATAAATTATTCGATTGGGGCATTTTGAAAGCACGGCAATTCGATTTTCCCATCATTTGCATCGGCAATCTTTGCCTCGGCGGAACCGGTAAAACGCCAATGACCGAATACCTTATTAATATATTGAAAGGCCAATTCCGCGTTGCCACACTCAGCCGTGGCTATGGAAGAAAGACAAAAGGATTCGTTTTGGCCGATGAATCAGCGAATTACGAAGCCATTGGCGATGAACCGTATCAGTATTTTCGCAAATTCAACGACATTCAGGTTGCCGTTGATGAAAACCGCGCAGAAGGCGTGCAAAAACTTATCAATCAAGCAAATCCGCCTGAAGTCATCCTTTTGGACGATGCCTTCCAACACCGACAGATTCAAGCCGGACTGAACATTTTGCTCACTGACTACAATTGCCTTTATTCGGAAGATTTTCTCCTTCCCGCAGGCACCTTGCGCGACATCAGAAGTGCCGCCAAACGCGCCGATATTATTGTCGTTACAAAAGCGCCAGAAAAATTATCAGACAAAGAATTTGAAAGACTCAAATCGAGACTCAAAACCTCTGACAATCAAAATGTTTTCTCTTCCTATTTGACTTACGGTGCGCTTGTTCCGCTGAATGAAAAGGCAAAATCCATCGACTTAAATGATGTGAGCTGCGCCATTGCCCTTTGCGGCATCGCAAAGCCAACGCCTTTCATTGAAGAAATAAAAAGACGCTTTTTCCAAGTCAAGGAACTCATTTTCAGCGACCATCACGATTTCAGCGCAAGCGACATGGAGAAAATCGTCAAGACTTTTGAAACATTCGGCAAGCAAAAAGCCATTATCGTCACAACCGAAAAAGATGCCTCGCGTTTGATGAAAAATTCATATCTTTGTCAATTCAATAATCTTCCGATATTTACGTTACCTATTAAAGTGCGTTTTCATCAGGAAGATGCATTTAACTCAGAAATAGATACTTATGTTAGAAGAAATACTCAAAACCGTTGATTTTATCAATGAAAAGACACGAGGATTCAAGCCTGAAATCGGCATTGTTTTAGGTTCGGGATTAGGCGGTTTGGCCGATGGCATCGATGTCCAACATGAAATCGCCTACGAAGACATCCCTGGATTTCCGGTTTCGACCGTCAAAGGACACAACAGCAAGCTGCTTTTCGGAAGCATTTGCGGCCACAAAGTGGTTGCCATGCAAGGCCGTTTCCATTATTATGAAGGCTACACAACGGCACAAGTCACTTTCCCGATTCGAGTTCTCAAATATTTGGGAATCAGATTTATAATCCTATCCAATGCTTCCGGCGGCGTCAATCCAGACTTCCATGTCAGCGACATCATGTTCATCACCGACCACATCAATCTGCTGCCCAATCCGCTAATTGGCGTGAACGACGAACGCATCGGACCACGATTCCCTGACATGGGCGAAGCTTACAACAAGAAACTATTGCAACTAGCTAATGATGTTGCCGAAAAACTGAACATCAAGGTTCAGCATGGCGTTTATTTGGCCGACACAGGTCCATCTTACGAGACACCTTCTGAATATCAATATTATAGAGTCATTGGTGCCGATTGCGTCGGTATGTCGACTACCCCCGAAGCCATCGTGGCAAGACAATGCAACCTGCCCGTTTTCGGCGTTTCGGTCATCTCCGACCTTGGCGGAAAAGACCTGCATTGCGTCGTGACACATGAAGAAGTCATCAACGCCGTGGCAAAAGCCGAGCCGAAACTCGTCGCCATCATCAGTGAACTCATCCGCCGTTCCGACAAAATACAATTCTGATGGCTATCTATTTCATTACCGATTCACATTTAGGCATTCCCTCCATCGAAGAAAGTCAGAAGAGGGAGAAAAAACTGTTGCGTTTTCTTGATAGCATCAAGCCCGACTGTGAAGAACTTTTCCTCATGGGCGACCTGTTTGACTTTTGGTTTGAATACAAAACTGTGATTCCCAAAGGTTTTGCAAGAATCCAAGGAAAATTGGCTTCATTCGTTGATGCTGACATTCCTGTTCATCTTTTCATCGGCAACCACGACTTGTGGTCGTTTGGCTACCTGAAAGACGAAATCGGAATTCAATTGCACCGCGAACCCGAAACCATAACACGCAAAGGCAAGAAAATTTTTCTCGTCCACGGGGATGGCAGAGGTCCTGGCGACAAAGGCTACAAATTCCTGAAAAAAGTCTTTGAAAGAAAATCCAACCAAGTATTTTTCAGATTGTTACATCCTGATATTGGCATTGGTTTGGCTTTGAAATGGTCGCACAACCACCGATTGAAAAAAATGAAAAACGAAGTGGAACGTGGTTATTATGACAATGTTGAGGAAACGCGACTTTACAAGTATGCACAAGAACAATCCCAACTTGACCCAAGCATTGATTTCTTCATTTTCGGTCATCAGCACAAGCCCATGCAATACAAAACCGGCGAGCACGCCCAGACTACCATTGTCGGCAACTGGATTCGGGATTTCAGTTATGCAGTTTTTGACGGAGAAAAGGTTGAATTAAAGCGGTTTGAGGAAAGATGAATCAACTAAAAAGACAACATTATGACTAAAAAAGAAGCATTACAACTATTCGAGGAGCGAAAAGTCCGCACCGTTTGGGATGACCAAGAAGAGAAATGGTATTTTTCGGTAGTGGATGTGGTAGCAATCTTAACAGGCAGTCCAAATCCTCAAAACTATTGGAAAGTCCTAAAACACAGACTAACGAAAGAAGGAAACAAGTCGGTTACAAATTGTAACCAACTGAAATTAATTTCTCCTAAAGACGGCAAGCATTATTATACAGATGTAGCTGATACCGAGCAACTTTTCCGTCTCATCCAAAGTATTCCTTCTCCAAAAGCAGAACCTTTCAAGCAATGGATGGCGCAAGTGGCATGCTAACAAATCTTTAAATATTTGAATTTTTAAATTTTTAAATCTTTAAATCTTTAAATAAAACATACACACAATGGAAACAACAAAACAATACATTGAAGCCAACAAAGACCGCTTCTTGGATGAACTTTTTGGCTTGATTAGAATCCCTTCAATCAGTTCTGAATCAGCGCACAAGCCAGACATGATTCGTTGTGCCGAATATTGGCGCGATGCCATTCTGAAAGCCGGTGCCGACAAAGCTGAAGTGATGCCAACCGACGGAAATCCAATCGTTTACGGCGAAAAAATCATCGACCCGAAACTGAAAACCGTTTTAGTTTACGGTCACTACGATGTCATGCCCGTCGACCCAATCGAGCTTTGGAACACCAATCCTTTTGAGCCCGTCATCAAGGACGGCAAGATTTGGGCACGCGGCGCCGACGACGACAAAGGCCAGTCGTTCATGCACGCCAAGGCTTTCGAAACCATGGTCAAGACCAACACTTTGCCTTGCAATGTGAAATTCATGCTCGAAGGCGAAGAGGAAATTGGTTCGGGCAGCCTTGCCAAATGGATTGTCACCAACAAGAAACTCGTCAAAGCCGACATCATTTTGGTTTCCGACACCAGCATGATTGCAACCGATGTCCCAAGCATCACCACAGGTTTGAGAGGCCTCGCCTACTGGGAAATCGAAGTCACTGGTCCAAATGCCGACCTCCATTCAGGTCTGTTCGGCGGTTCCGTTGCCAATCCGCTCAACGCCTTGTGCCAAATGATTGCCAAATGTACGGACGAGAACAACCACATCACCATTCCGCATTTCTACGACGATGTCGTCAACTGCTCACGCCGTGAACGCCAATTGCTCAACATGGCTCCATACGATGAAAAGGCTTACAAGAACAGCCTCGGCGTGAAGGCTTTACGCGGCGAAAAAGGCTACACCAAGATTGAGCGCGTAGGCGTGCGCCCGACCTTCGACCTCTGCGGCATGTGGGGCGGTTACACCGGCGAAGGCAGCAAGACCGTTTTGCCATCAAAGGCTTACGCAAAACTTTCATGCCGTTTGGTGCCTAACCAAGACCACGAGAAGATTGCCAAACTGGTGAAGAATTACCTTGAAAAGAATGCACCGAAATATGTCACCGTTAAGGTTACGCCTTTGCACGGCGGACAAGCCTACGGCTGCCCAATCGACCTGCCGGCCTACAAAGCTGCCGAACAAGCCTACATGGACACCTACGGCAAGCAGCCAATCCCGATGCGCTCAGGCGGCAGCATTCCGATTATCTCCGCATTCGAGCAGGTGCTGGGCATCAAGTCCATCCTGATGGGCTTCGGTCTTGGCGAAGATGCCATCCACTCGCCAAACGAAAACTATCGCCTCGATCATTTCTACAAAGGCATCGAGACCATCATCGCTTTCTATCAGCATTTCGCCGAAACCGATTGCTAAACGGAAACGACAGTCAAGAATTGGGTTGTCAAGCATTTGGCAACCCGATTTTTTTGCATCTATGATTGACTTATATGCTCAAAAAAATCCTCATATTACTTTGTTTCACAATCATTTGCAGAAACATTTCAGCATCGGAAATGCTTCAAGAAGAAATCACGGCACAATTGGAAACTCTTTATGTTTTTCAAGACGGTCTGGTAAGGCCTTTGGGAGTCACTGTTGGCGAGGCGAATTTGGATTGCCTCAATGGTAAAAGGCTTTTCCCTTATTCGGTCGACGGGCAAGTGATTTGGTTCGGCGAAAACGACTTTTTGCCTGCGCAAATGTCAAGCGACGAACAACTGTTTATCAGAAAGATAAGCACTTACCTTGACGAATTAGCAGAACAAGACAACATCGAGGAGCTACATGCCGCCATCAAAAGCATCAAGGCTTATCAATTGAAAAACGGCGGCGAAACCCAGCCTTCGGCATTTGCTGAAAAAACTGATTGTTTTTACAACAATATAACCATCAACAATCTTGTTTTCAGTATTTTACTAATAGTTTTCATTTCGACTACCATTCTGCTTTCCCGTCACATTATCAAGCATCGGCAAATTTCCACAAGGTTTAATTTGCTTATCGCGGTTTTCATCCAAATCTACATTGTCCTTAACCTTTCTTGCCGATGGATTATCGGGCGGCACATCCCACTTACAAGCAACTACGAAATCCTGTTATTTCTCTCTTTTTGTTTGACATTGACGGCCATTTACCAACCAAAAGAGCATAACACGGCATTGATTTGCAATCCAATTGCATTAGCCATCATTCTGTTATCCAATCTATTATGTAACAATTCCATTAAAGCGTTAGATTCCGCATTGGATTCGCCGTTACTGGGCTATCATGTCGCCATCACCATCATTTCATACGCCATTTTCTTCATCATGGCTTTGAACGGCATCATCGGATTGCTCACCAAAAACGAAAAGACCGACCAGAAAATGCGACGCTTCAATTCCAAGTTGCTCCTTCCCGGCACCATTTTTCTTGGTATCGGCATCCTAATCGGTTCCATTTGGGCAAAAACCGCCTGGGGATCCTATTGGAGTTGGGATCCAAAAGAAACATGGGCCTTGATGACGTTACTCGTCTATGGTTTCGGCATTTTCGCAAACAAATCACCTATCTTTTTGAAAAACAAAAACTTTCATTTTTTCTGCATCAGTGCTTTTGCCTTTGTGATTTTTACTTTCTTTGGGGTGAATTACCTTTTTGAAGGCTTTCACAGTTATTTGCATTGAACTGATTCATGCAAGATAGGGAGAAATCAGTTTGCATTGCGGACTGAGCGTGAACATAATTAAATCGCCTTTTTTCACAATGCCCGAAAAAACAAATCAATTTGCACGATAAAATAAGTTCTGCCATGATAAAAGACATGTCCTTCATCCCAGACCTTGACACACATGTTGAAGTGAATTGATGTGAATTAAAGAAGCTCATCATATATCATCAAAATAGGCTCGTTTTTTTCTTTCTGTTGATACAATAAAACTGTTTTGCGCGTTATTCACTTAAAGTGACTCTTTTTTTCATTTCATTATTTGCAATTTCCATGAAACAAATCATCACAGTATTATTGTTGCTTATCACAGCTTCCATCTCTTTAGCTCAAGGCAACAATGCCGAAATGGTTTCAGCATATATCGTTGACAATCAAAAGAATGCTGGAATAAACGAAGATTCGCTTTGTCCCCTTTTCAGCGTTGTCAAGTTTCCGCAAGCAGTTTATGTCGCCCATTGCCTGAGCAAATCCGGCAAATCGCTTGATGACAAAATCATGGTCAGGAAACGCCGCCTGATGAAAGGCACTTGGTCGCCAATGATGAATGGTTTCAAGATGCGCCGTAAGTTTTCGTATGCGGAACTGCTGCGATTATCGCTTCAGGAAAGCGACAACAATGCCTGTGACCTGCTTTTCGACCTATTCGGCAGCCCTGAAAAAGTCGAGGAATACGTTGCCGGACTTGGCTTCGGTGACATCAAAATCGCAAAAACAGAACGGCAAATGATGGATGACAGGTCTGCTGCATCATTGAATGTGGCCAGCCCGAAAGCCATTGCCGGCCTGCTACAATGGTTTTTTGATCATCACAACGACAACGAATATCTGGCTTTCGTTTGGCAGCTCATGTCGGAATGTAAGACAGGCATTTCCCGCCTACCCTCCGTTTTGGCTGAAGGCGACAGCATCATTCACAAGACCGGAACCGGATTCAGCACCGAGAAGGGTGTTTCTGCCATCAACGATGCGGGAATCATCATGCATCCTGACGGAAGCCACTGCATAGCTGTGGTTTTTGTCCTCAATCATCCGGATGGAGTCGATTCAGCGGAAAGGCTGCTTGCGGAAACAGCGGCCAGATTGCTACAAAAGTTGCAATAATTTCAACCGTAACCTTATATGGAATTCCCATTCATTTGATCAGATGTGCTTTTATGAAACTGCAAGCACTTTTTTGTTTAATTTGCAAATACAATTCTATTCAGGCAGCATCAGGTAACAGCAAGAATAACAAATTTCTCTCAATATCTTTTCTCCTTTATTATACTATCTCGATAGGCTGTCGGAGCCATTCCTGTGTAATGTTTGAAGTATTTCCTAAAAGTATATTGCTCAGGGAAATTCATTTCCGATGATATTTCCTTTATAGACTTCTTTGTCTGATTAAGCATAATTTTTGCGTGAGCAATAGTAAATGCTGCGATGATTCTTGACGGAGAGATTCCTGCTGTTTTCCTAATAATGGAAGAGAAATAACCTACGGACAAATTAGCTTTCTCAGCATAATAGGCAACACTTCTGTCTGACATCATGCCACTTTGAAGTTGCATTACAAAATCGAACAGAACATTTTCGTTAGCAGTCTCTTTCACACCAACCATTCCTGATTTTTGATACAGAAACAGAGCAACGCTCAAAATTGATTCCTCTACAATCTTCTCTATCATTATGTTATAGACAGCCTTCTCGTCGCTGTCGTTTGAAGAATCACGCTTGATTTTAATATTCATTATTCGTTCAACATTACTTTCAATACTATCAAAAAGTTCCCTGTTTATCTCAAAACAAGGGTGATTGATAATATGTAGATTGATGACAATTTGAGATATTCTGTTGAGGATAGAAAAAACAACGTATGGCTCTGCCGAAATAAAATGTTCGGCATAATCTGCTGTCAAATCGGTTTGCTGGATGACAAACAGAGGAGAAACGATGAGCAACATACCTTCTTTCTGCGTATATGACTTACCGTTGATTAGAAGGTGCCTGCTACCACGCAGACATAGAATCACACCGACCTTGTCAAAATATTGATTGTCCAGCATATTGCTTCAAATTTTGAACACAAAAATAATAACGATTATTTGAATTTGCTCAATGGCACGGTAATTTTTGTGACAAAACATCAATTTTGCTCAATAGATAACAACTTTTGCTCATTTGTGTTACTAGAAAACCCAGTATTTTTGTGACATTAAAATTTAAATTTATTCTTATGAAAAAAACATTAGATTGGCTTTATGAAAACTGGATGAAAAGCACGCCAGTTCTTGCAATTTACTCTTTTATCCTAATTTGGATCTATGTAAAGGACGTCAACTTCGCCTTGTCCCTGATATGGCTTCAGTGTACGGCTTATTGGCTTCATGAGTTTGAGGAGTACATCTGTCCTGGTGGATTCCTGTCATTCTTCAATCAAAAGGCTCTTGGATCTACAATTCCAGAAAAGCCACTCACAAAGGCTGGATCTTTCTGGATAAACATACCGCTGATGTATGTCCTTCTCCCCCTTTCCGGCATCCTTTCACAACGCTATGGTTTACAGTGGGGATTGTGGACGGCTTATTATTCCACTCTCAACGCTTCGTCTCATGTTGTAATGTTCTTCTTGTACAGAAAATACAATCCCGGATTGGTAGTAAGCTCATTCATCAATGTACCGTTAGGCATCTATACCATTTATTATTTTCTCTCTAACAACATCATCAGTACGCAGGCTAATATCATCAGCATCATCGTTGGTGTTATCGCAATGCTTTCAATGATGATTTACGGCTTCGCTTATCTTGTTCCGAAATCAAAACGCGAAGGATACCACAAAGCATAAATAAGAAGTCAATAAAAGCTAATATTGGAGTCTCTTATAGTTCAGCAAGCTCCAAACAAAAAAGGCTGCCCAAACGGACAGCCTTTTCAATTTCGTATCATTCAAACGATTACTTCACGACTGAAATACGCTTTGTGGTTTCGCCATTTTCACAAACGGATCATCTATCTTTTTGAAAAACAAAAACTTTCACATTTTCTGCATCGCTGCCTTTGCCTTCATGATTTTCACTTTCTTTGGGGTGAATTACTTATTTGAAGGCTTTCATAGTTATACAAGTTGAGCTGAAATGAAAAACTGCATTTCGACAGCTACGAAGAAAACATCAACTGGAACGACTGACCAACCATTTCACCGCGATGAATGCTGAGTACTCACGCAAGAGTACTGCAATACCCTCGTTAGAGTACTGCAATACTCCAGTTAGAGTACTCCAGTACTTTAGTTAGAGTACTGGAGTATTCCAGTTAGAGGATTGGAGTATTCATTAGGAGGTACTGAGGAATGAGCAGTATGTTTTTCTTGTAATTGCCTACAATGATAGTGCTACAAAAGACTAAAGATGGTTTTTCGACATTTTACAAATTTCCTATTTTAGCCTTATTTTTTATCCCCATTAAATTTTCAACATGGTTTTGAATTGAATAAGATTGAGCTTTTTCCTTTGCTTCATTTTTATCAGCAATAATCTTTGTCACATCTTTAATAATTTTATCGACTAAAGCCTTATTTGTTGGTATTGGAATTTTTACTTCAAGCAGTCTATTTCCCAAAGTAGATATTGTCCCTTGCCTGAAAGATTTTGATTCAATTTGTTTCTGGACAATTTCCAGGCCCAACAATGCTAACAGAAGATATGGCGATAAAAGATCTTTTCTCAAAACTTTAATCTTTCTGAAATGACTTTGAAACACTATTTTTAAATCTGATTTCGTAACCATAGCTGCACGTCCCATCAAATACGTTCCATCATTCACTACTAAAATATCTTCCGACTCTATATTTTGTTTAGTTTTATATTCATCATAAATGTCTTCCGAGACACAATGAGTACAATCAGAAGTTATTTCCCAATTAGATATTTCAGAAGTCCTAACAAAAGGGACGTCCCCTGTTCCATAAAATTCACTTCCTACCTCATGTCCTCTTGTTATTTTTACTATTTTTTCCTTTTCAAGCTCCGCTAATGTCTTAATTTCAAAATTCCCAGATTTAACATACTCATCAATTTCATTCTGAAGGTCTGGATTATAATATTTCGGCAAAAGAATATTATCTTTCAATTCATTTATATTCATAAACCAGCCAAGATGAGAATGTTTATTCACTGCTCCACTCTCCAATTTTTTCAGATATTTTGGAATTTCAAGAATTTCATCACTTTCTGTTTTTCTTCCTCTTTTATCATGTCCACATGTTTTAGCATAACTCATAAAAAACCTATAGTCTCCACGAGGATTATTTGTTCTTTTCAAAAACACCAAATGAGTTTTCGTTGGAGTATTCGGTAAAAAAGTACTCATTGGCATATCTATCAACCCTATGATTTCTGCTTTCCTAAGTATTTCTTGAACAATATAGCCATCTGTTGGATTACACAGAACTCCATCAGGCAATACTATTGCCAATTTACCACCTTCTCTTACAAAATCAAGGCATCTATCTACAAACAATATCTGCGGTGGCATTGATTCAGAGATTTTATTTGTTTTCACCCAACTATTATTGTTTTTATTAAAAGTCCATTTATATGCTACTGGATACTGACTAAGTTTTTCTTCTCCTTGAACTTTTATCTTTGAGCCAAACGGAGGATTCGCCAGAAGCATATCAAACGACCCAAGATGAATACGGCTCTGAGTTTTAACATCCCATTTATTGGGGTGTTCCAAACTATCCTCGCAAAAAATTCCGCTACGGCCATCTTTCATAAGAACCATGTAGGCTTTTGTAATTTTACAGAGAAAATCATCTTTTTCAATACCGCAGAAGTTTATATTAGCCTTAGAAATTTTTTCTTCCAAAATTTCATTTTCCGGCCAATTATACTTTTCACCTTCTATTTCTATTTTTTTATGTATGTATTTTAAACTCTCAATTAAAAAACCACCAGACCCACATGCAGGATCTATTATCACGTCCTCCTTTTGCGGATCTAATATTTCTATAGCAGCTCGAACCACATTTCTTGGTGTAAAATACTGTCCATTGCCCCCTCTGATAGCCCCATGAATAAACACTTCAAAAGCATCGCCGATAACATCTCTTTCTGTATTTAACAAAGAATAATTCTGAAGTTCTCCAACGACATACGCTAACGAATTAGCATCTAAAGTAATATTGTCTTTTTTTGACAAAACGTCCGAAAAGCGAGAAATCGCCTCCGAAAATCGACTTTGAATTCGTTTTTTCACATCCATTACTGATTCATTTACGCCAGCCCTAAATGTAACTATATCATCATCTTTAGTATATTTCTCATCATATATTTTACAAAGTAAAATGTTAATAATTTGTCGAGCTAATTCTTCATCTCTAGTTGTTCCAACTGCATTCGCAGCCAAATAATTACGAATAGAGACAAACTTTGATTTCAAATTATGTGTAGCAATAAGATCCTTCTTCTTGAACAACCCAATGTCTTCCAACCTTTGACCAAATTTTGGAATATTTACAAGATTACTTTCAAAGTAGATTCTACCTTCTTTTATGTATTTTCGAACATAGTGTGTTTCCTTTCCATTGAACCAAACACCTATCTGAGCTTCACAAAAACTCAAATAATGCCGTAATTGCAGAATCCCATCTTCTCTTGTGTTTTTCTTACATTCAACAACTATAATTTCATCACCTCTTTTTCTTTCTTCTGTCTTAAACACAACAATATCAACAGGATATTTTAATTCTACATCAGATGGAGAGGCTTTAACCCTAAACTGCGGTCGAGTCTGAATATGATTCTTTGGATAGCCATAATCCTCAACAAGAATTTTTGAAAAAACTTGAGTAGCTTCAACTTCTTCTGGCGATGCCTTAACTTGCTCTCCTGAAATGTAATCAAGGATGTAACCTTCCTTTAGCTTTTGATTTTCACACATAAGCATTTACGTTTTCAGCTTTTGCAACTTACCGAGAGCAACGGGAAACGCAAACACCCTAAAATGCAATAAGCGCGGATTTCACTTATCGCATTCCGAGGTATTTGGCGTAACCCGCACACTTGATAAGTTCCGTCCACGCTAAGCGCAGACATTTACTGAACTTATTCTATGTGTGCATTTCTTCTAATCGCCAAATTTTCGGAATGCCTCGAATAAATAGCAAACGCTATGATTTATAATATTTTAAATTACTTTCTCTATTTTTCTTTCAATAACAATTGATTTGATTTGTTTAATCGTAAATTTTGGCAAAGATAAGGAATTTTTGAAAAGAGCAAAGACAAAACAATACAACTAAAAAAGAGCCGCTCGCAAGCGGCTCTTTTTAGTTTTTCATCATTCCTTGATGATATCCTTATATTTCAGTTGCGTCACCTTGCCGAACTGGTTCAGGTCTTTTGCATTGATTTGCTTCAAGTTACCCGACATCATGATGACTACAGGACGATCTTTAATCATTCTGGTGTAGAAATCGTAAATGTCCTTGTACTCCACATTTCTTATCAAGTCCGTCATTTCGGCACGCGGATCATGGTCGTAACCTTGTTCAATCCAGTTTTGGACGGCGAATGGCTTTGAACGGAACGAATAATAATCGCTGGCACGCGACATAATCAGGGCCTCTTTCGATGCCTTGAATTTCTCTTCTCGCTCAGGCATATTGACAATTAAATCCCTGAAGGCTGTGATGCCGTCGATGGTTTTGTCGGATTGAGTTCCCAAGAAGCCGTACAACGAGCCAGGAATACGGTTCAGATAGTCGTAAGTAAAATAGCTGTAAGCCGTGTAACCTAATGAACGGAACTCACGAATCTCCTGGAAAACGATTGAATACATGTCCGTTCCGAAATACTTGTTGAAAACACTGCACAAAGCCTTATCTTTCTGATTCAACTTTTCGCCCGACACATTGAAATAGATGTTGCTCTGGCGGAATTTCTTGCTGCTGGCCACCAAAACCTGTGGTTCAGCGTAAGTTTTCATCTGGCGGATTTCCTTTTTGCCTTTCAAAGTGCCATCAAGCAAATGGCTTTCTTTCAACATGTTGACAACAAGTTTCGGGTCAGTGTTGCCGCTGTAGGTAACATGACCATCATATTTCAAAGCCTCTGCTACTTCGGCTAAAAGCTGTTCGCCCGAAAGTTTCTTCCATTTCTTCAAAGGCATTTTTGACAGATAAGTTGACTTTTCGCCATACAAGGCATATTCGCGCACGGCACGCGCCCAAGTGGCGGCATCGTCACGCGACATGGTCATATTGGAGACTTCACTTTCAATCAGGAGTTTCTTCTTGCTTTCATCGTTCGACGGATTGAACAGTTTTTCGTGACACAGTCCGAGAATGGTGTTCAAATCCTTCTCGAAGCCTTCAATTTGCACTGAGAAATTGGCATCCGAACTATAGCAGTAGATGTTGGCACCCAATTTCTGAAGCTCGAGACGGAATTCTTCAAAGCTCTTATCCTTCGTACCTTGCACTTCGAGATAACTAATGGCGCGTTCCAAATCGGGGTCTGCAAGATTGCCATAATTGTAACAGATATTCATGTTGAAAATATCGTTGCGCGTATTGATGGTCGAATAGAGTTTAAAATTATCGTTCACATCGCTGATTTTCACATCCTGTCCAAAATTGATGACTTGAGGCGTGACCTCAGGCATCTGCTGGGCTTCGATAGCCTTGGCAAAATCCGATTTCTCGTTGGTGTTCTTGGCCTCAATCGGTTTCCAATCAGGCTTTTCGACCTTGTCCTTTTCGGGGAAACCCATCTTTGAGCGATAGGCTATGTAATTGTCGCCGAAATATTTATTGGCAATCGCAACGACTTCATCCTTCGTGATGGTCTTCATTCTTTCGGTTTCGTCAAGATAATCCTGATAAGTTTGTCCTGACATTTCCAAGCTCATGAACAGGTTGGCGAGACTTTCCAGCGATTCCGTATCAGAAATTCTGCTCTTCACCATATTGACCCTTATAGCCTCAAACAAATCATCGCTAAATTCACCTTTTTTCAGTTTGTCGAGACAGCCAAAAATCATGTTCTCAGCATCTTCGTGTTTCTGACCTAAGATTTTCGGAATATAAATAATGACATTTCTGCCACAATCTTCCAACGACAACGGCATAAGCATGGCCGCCATGATGTCGCCATTCAGCATCAGTTTGTCCATCAGACCCGTTTCGCCATTGCTGAAAATGCTGCAAGCCACCGACAATGGCAACAGGTCTGGGTCACTGGCCTTTACGCCGGGGAAAATCAAGGTGCCGACTTTAATAGGGGTCTGGCGAACTTCCTTTACGATTTTGCCGTCAAATTCAGGCATATTGTATTCAGGCTGAGCAGGTATTTCGCCACTGCGCCAAGTACCGAATTTTTCGGCCACCATCGGTTCGATTTCCTCAATGTTGAAATCGCCGACCAAAATCAAGGTCATGTTGTTGGCTACATAATAGGTATTGTAGAACTCGCGCATCTTCGAGGGCTGCGGATTTTTCAGATGTTCAGTGTAGCCGATAACCGGACGGCCGTAAGGGTGCTCACCGAAAGCCTCGCGGAAAAGTCCTTCCTGATATGCGTTAATCGGGCCGTCGCCATACATGTTCTTTTCTTCATAAACGGTCTCCAATTCCGACTGGAAAAGGCGGAAAATCGGGTTGCGGAAACGCTCCACATACACATCCATCCACTTCGAAAGCTGGTTCGACGGGAAGGAATTGAAATACATGGTCTGGTCGTAAGACGTACCTGCATTCAAACCTTGACCACCCATTTGGGTGAGAATGACATCAGTTTCATTCGGGATGGCATAATCCGTCGAAGCAATCGACAACTCGTTGATTTTACGCTGGATGGCCTTGCGTGCTTCAGGGTCGCTGGTCTCGTGCAGTTTGTCGTACATCAGCGAGATGCTATCCAGATAAACCTTTTCGGCTTCCCAATTGGTGGTGCCAATCTTGTCCGTTCCCTTGAACATGATGTGTTCAAAATAATGCGCCATGCCAGTTGCATCGGCAGGGTCGTTTTTGCTGCCCGCATGAACATAAACACAGCCATAGATTTCAGGTGTTGCGTGATCTTCGCACATCACCACTTTCAGACCATTATCCAAATGTATGGTCTTGGTTTTCAAGTCTTCCTGCTGGGCAAAAGAGAGACCCACCATCAGCAGAAATGCAAATAATAAGATAACTTTTTTCATTGTGTATAATATTAAGTTGATTATCAAACGGACAAAGGTAGTGATTATTGTCAAGGCATTGAATCTCAAACAAAAAAAAATCACCGCAAGAATTTTCCTGCGGTGATTTTTTAGAAGTTTTCAGTTTTTACTGATAACGTTCAGGAACATATTTTCTGCCATTCTTGTAGTTGTCAAGACCTTTCTTCAGGAAACTGAGGAAAGCAGCTTTGTCCTTACTGTAAGAACGAGGAATCATCAGCATGTCGCCATCGTTGTCGAGCAGCACATAATAAGGCTGTGCGTTGGCGCCGAAACGAGTTTCCTGGAAGTCGATGTTCTTCGAACCGATGGTCTTCTTCACCTTCCCGTTCTTTTCGGAAACGGTCCAGTCTTCCTCAGCCATCTCAGTCTTGTCGTCAACATAAAGAGCGACAATGACATATTCATCACGCAACATCTTCAGCACTTCAGGATCACTCCAAACGCTGTTTTCCATTTCACGGCAGTTGTTGCAACCGTGACCTGTGAAGTCGACGAAGACCGGCTTGTCTTGTGCGCGGGCACAGCTCAAGGCTTGTTCGTAATCGAAATAACCGCTCAAATCGTGAGGCAATTCAAGGATGTCGCCATATTTCGGCTCTTCGCAAATGTCGGATTCAATCTGTGAATCAACGTAAGTGATGGTCTTGTTCAGGTTGAAATCCAAGGTCTGTTGTGGAGGCAGATAGCCCGACAGAGCCTTCAGAGGAGCGCCCCACATGCCAGGAATCATATAGATAACGAAGACGAAGTCGATGATGATAAGCACCAAACGGAACACGCCCAGCTCCTTGACTTCCTTTTCGCCCTTGAAACGGATCTTGCCCAAGAGGTAGAAGCCCAGCAAGGTGAAGCACACGATCCAAATGCCGAGGTAGACTTCGCGGTCGAGCAAGCCCCAGCCGTAAGCCTGGTCAGCAGTCATCAGGAACTTGAAGCCGAGGGCAACTTCGACGAAGCCCAAAACGACTTTCACTGAGTTCATCCAACCACCGCTCTTTGGCAGTTTTTGCAGCATGTTCGGGAACATGGCAAACAAGGCAAAAGGCAATGCAAATGCAATTGAGAATGCCAGCATGGAAATGATTGGTGCCCAAACCTGACCATTAGTGGATTGAATCAAAACGGTGCCAACGATAGGACCTGTGCATGAGAATGACACAAGCACCAAAGTCAAGGCCATGAAGAAAATACCGCCGAGATTCTTTGTGTTCTGCTTTTCATCGCTCTTATTCAACATACCGCTGCCCAAGGTGATTTCAAATGCACCGAAAAATGAAGCGGCAAACACCATGAACACGATGAAGAATATCAAGTTAGGAATCCAGTTGGTAGCCAGCCAGTTGAAGATACCCGTCGTAACGCCTTCACCGCCAATAAAATAAGTAACAAGAATCAGGATGGCAATTGGCAGAGTGTAAAGCAACACGATGAAGAGGAAATACATCAAAGCCTTGAAGCGACCTTCCTTCTTGCTTTCGCCTTCACCGTGCATGAAGAACGACACGGTCATTGGCACCATTGGGAAAACGCAAGGTGTCAGCAAGGCGGCAAAGCCCCAAAGAATAGCGGCCAAAATCATACCCCAAAGACTGGTATCCGTGCTTTCGGCACCTTCGGAAGTGAAATATTCGTAATCATCGCCACCGGCCTTAATCACCTGATTGTCTTCTTGATTATCGGTTTCATTCTCTGCAATTTCTTCAATATCGGCAGGCATTTCGCCATTGGCACCGGCAACTGGCACATTGAAATCCTCAACCAAAGAAACGCAGCCGCCTTCCTTGCAAGCCTGATAAGAAATTTCGCCAACAACGGTGAAAGGCTGGTCGGTCAGTTTCTTCAAGCGTTGGGCGTAAGTCGCTGTGCCCGAGAACTGCACATACTCGACTTCAAAAATATCGTCATAATAGTTTTGGCCAGGAGTGACATCTCTTCCCGTTCCGACAAGTTCATAGAACTCGTTAGGTTCGATTTCGAACACCGTAGGCATCGGGCCCATATCCGGCATCGAAGTGGAATAAATGTGATACTCAGGATCAACCGTTGCAGTTGCAACTAAATCAAACTCAGTCTCATTGACATTTTCGATTGAAAACGCCCATTTGACAGGGTCGACAATCTGCGCCTTTACGCCAAAAGGCATTATGGCCATGAAAGCCACAAGCAGACAAAGGAATAATTTCTTCATTTTAAGTAAAGATTTAGTTAAAAAATTGAATTCAATAATTGGGGCAAAAATACAAATTATTAGTTTACGATAAACAACATTCAAAAACCGATTTCGTATCTTTTTGCACTTTGTATCTGTCGTCAATGCGCTGCCCGACAACCCACAAAATATCGCCATTTGCCGAAACCAACAGCCACTGGTTCTCTTTCTGACAATTTGTATATTTCTGATTCACAAAGAAATCGCTCAACAATTTGGAACCCTTCATGCCGAAAGGATGGAAACGGTCGCCTTGCCGCCAATGGCGCAAAGTCAATGGAAAATCGATTTTATCCAAATCAAAAGTTCCGACTGAAGATTTTTTTCCCACTTCAAAACCTTCCCATTTTTCAAAATAAGCGCAATGCATCCTGAAAGGCAAATCGAAATCCTCCTGTCCGGCTTCAATGGTGTAGATTTCATCCGGCTTTTCAGAAATTTCAGTCAATTGCAGCACTTCGCGTTCGATGGCAACCTGATGCGAAGGCGAATAAAAATGCTTTCCAAGACCATTCTCTAAACCATCAAAAATGAAACGGCATTGGTCGGTATTGAACCCGTATTGCCGTAACCATTCAAAGAGCAACTGAAAGCCGTTATCACCTTGAAAGACAGACTTTTCAACACTTTTAACCGAACCATCAACCGAAACCAATTGCGAAAACTTTTCATTCAATAATTGACGATATAGTTCATTTTCCGAAGCCAAAAATCCGATTGATTTTCCGATTGAATTTCGTGCATCAGCAGAGATTTCATCCATCAAAGGCATCAGCTGGTTGCGAATCTTGTTGCGCAGATAAACCGTTTCGGCATTGGTATGGTCTTCACGCCAAACGATTTGGTTTTCAACAGCATACTTTCTAATTTGCTCTCGCGAAGCCCACAGCAAAGGCCGAATCAAGACACCGTTTTTCGGTTTCATGCCTTTCAAGCCGTGCAAACCTGCTCCGCGCAGCAAATTGATGAAAAAAGTTTCAATCTGGTCGTCGGCATGATGCGCCAAAACGATTTTATCGTAACCCAATTGTAACCTCAGTTCTTCAAACCAGGCATAACGTAAATCACGCGCCGCCATCTCAATGGAAACACCTTTCTCTGCCGCATATTTCTCCGTATCAAAATGATTCACAAAACATTGCAAATCATTTTTTTCGGCATAACCACGCACAAACTGCTCATCGCCATCGGATTCCTCGCCGCGCAAATGGAAATTGCAATGCGCCACGACAAAATGTGCGCCCGCCTTTTGCATCAAGTCAGTCAGAACCATCGAGTCCACACCCCCACTCACGGCCAGCACCAGTTTTTCATCCGGCTCAAACAGGTGATACACCTTATTATATTGTTGCAATTCGGAAAGCATCAGTATTTGATTTTAAAATAGTCAAGCACCATCTTGTATTCATCTTGCGCTGTCAAGCAGGTATCTCGCAAAAAACCAACAACTTGCGGCCAGTCGTTCAAGCCTCGGTAATAATAGAATTTCAAGGCATCGGTAATGATAAACGGAACAATTCCATTTGCCAGACATTCCTTGAACATAATCAGCCTGCCTACTCGACCATTCCCATCTTGAAACGGATGTATGTCTTCAAAACGTTTATGGAAATCGAGAATATCATCAAAACACTTGATTTTCTTTGCATTATACTCCAAAAGCAAAGCCTTCATCCGTGCATGGACTTCTTCGGGCTGACAAGTTGCGTGGCCACCGACCTCATTCGGCAACTTTTTATAATCGCCAACACAAAACCATATTTTACGGCTATCGTTGGTACCCGATTTCAAAATACCGTGCAATTCCTTGATAAATTTCTCGGTCAGTTTTTCTTCTGCATGGTCAACTATCAAATCGAAACAACGGAAATGATTGACCGTTTCAATCACATCATCGACGGAAACCGCTTCGTCGGAAACGCCTAAAGTATTGGTTTCAAATATATAACGTGTCTGTTCATGTGAAAGGCGACTGCCTTCAATATGATTTGAGTTGAAAGCCAAATCAATCTGCGAGCGATGATAAATGCCGCCTTTGCGGTTGGCCGTTTTCTCGTCACGCAGCACAGACAGCAAAACATTTTGTTTACTGCGCTTGCTTTTCCGCATCGGAAGTTCGGCATCAGCTGGAATGTTCCACGTTTTACCCGTCAGAAAAGCACCTTCGATTTTACCTAAAGCGCAATAATTCCGGACCGTACGCTCCGAAATTCCGTGTTGGCTTGCAAATTCGCTGACAGAAACAAAATCCATTATCGGCAAGTTTTTTCAAAATTTCACTGCAAAAATACGCATTTCTTGCCGATACCGGCAAGAAATCACTTCTTTTTCTTCACCGAAAAACCAAAGCCACCGATTTTTTCGCCCAAGCCGTAGTATTTTCCATGAGAAAACGCCAAAGGCCGCGCATGATTCAATTGGAAAGCGCCTGTGCCTTTGTCAATCAGTTTTTCATCGGCATTGATGGCCACGACTTCGGCAATAAACATGTCGTGTGAACCGAGTTCCTTGATTTCGACCACCCGACATTCAATGTTCAAAGGCGATTCCTGAATCAAAGGAGCCTTCACGATTTGCGCTTTTTCAGCGTGCAGGTGCATCTCCTTGAATTTGTTGTAGTCTCTGCCCGAGCGCACGCCGCACCAGTCGGTGGCCGCCGCCAAATCTTCCGTTGTCAGGTTGATGACAAACTCCATGTTCTTCTTAATCAATGCGTAAGAATGTCGTTCCTTGCGGATGGAGACATAGCACATCGGCGGGTCGCTGCAAATGGTGCCCGTCCACGCCACGGTCAGAATGTTGTAGTTCTCCTCGCAATCGCCGCACGAAACCATCACGGCTGGCAGAGGATATATCAGTGTTCCAGGTTTAAAGGGGATTTTCATTGTTGTTTAGTTTTATTTCGGCAAAGAATATTATTGTATCTCCTCGGTTTTCTATGAAAGCCATGTTTTATAGCCATCATTTCAAACTTTTCACTAAAATCACGATTTTCTTCATAATTACTTTCCTGCTTCACAAAAAGCTGAAGAACTAGAATAAAGATACGGAAATTCACTCCACGGCAAACCGTTATCAAAAAGTCTTGACCTTTCACTCTTCCATTCAAATATATTCTTTTCATATCTTCCCATTCAATCTTTCTGTATTCGGGATAAAGTTTTGATCCTGAAAGCCTTGTTTGTTCTAAACCCTCTTCTGTTATCTTAAGATTGACTTTTACATCGGTTATTTTATGCATTATTAGCCTTAAAAAAAGACAAAAAATGAAATAAACAATTATATACAGCCATCCAAGATCAGTGAAATAACTTCCAAGGTAAATGTATGCTAATTCTAATCCCCAAGTACAACTAATTATCAAAGCCCCTAATAATGAGATAAAATCCGTCCAGCCCCCGGCATACTTCACAATGGTATATCCTTCAGGTCTTGGAACGATTTGCTCTTGTGCATTATTTTCTTCCTCATTCATAACCTTGCAATTTCATCATCAAATTTCAGCAATCAAATCCAGTTCCGGATAAAGCGTCTTCTTGAACTCGTTGTAGTCTCTGCCCGAGCGCACGCCGCACCAGTCGGTAGCTGCAGCCAAATCTTCCGTCGTCAGGTTGATGACAAACTCCATGTTCTTCTTAATCAAGGCGTAAGAATGCCGTTCCTTGCGGATGGAGACATAACACATCGGCGGGTCGCTGCAAATGGTGCCCGTCCACGCCACGGTCAGAATGTTGTAGTTTTCCTCGCAATCGCCGCACGAAACCATCACGGCTGGCAAAGGATATATCAATGTTCCAGGTTTAAAGGGGATTTTCATAATTTATTAGTTTACAATATAATAATCAACCTTAGATTTGCTGCGCGAACCGCCTCATATCTGATTTGCAGGGCAAAAGTAGTAAATTTGCACGATAACAAACAACAGTCATAAACAAAAAATGGACAATGGAGCCGGACGGTACACAATTTGTGGCAAGCTATAGATTTGCATGACAAAAGACACACCAATTGTTTTCAACAATTTTCATCACCAACTCAAAATCGTTTTTTTCGTACCTTTGCAGTTTAAAATTTCACGGTTTTGGAAGCAAAAGGAACATCCTATATTGATATTCGGAATGCGAATGTCAACAATTTGAAGAACCTGAGTCTGAAAATCCCTAAGAACCAGTTGGTTGTCATTACAGGACTTTCGGGTTCGGGCAAGTCGTCGTTGGCTTTCGACACCTTGTATGCCGAAGGTCAGCGCCGTTATGTGGAGAGTCTGAGTGCCTACGCGCGGCAGTTTATGGGCCGACTGAACAAGCCCGATGTGGAAAGCATCAAAGGCATGTCGCCCGCCATCGCCATCGAGCAGAAGGTCAACACGCACAACCCACGCTCCACAGTAGGCACAAGCACAGAGATTTACGAATTTCTGAAACTGCTTTTCGCCCGAATTGGCAAGACCTACTCCCCCATTTCTGGCAAACTGGTCAAAAAGCACCAGGTGATGGACGTGGTGAATTTCATCATGGCCTTGGAAAAAGGCACGGTGGTTTACATTGCGGCGCCGCTGCTGCTGCCCGAAAACCGCACACTTGCCGAACACCTCAACATTCTCATGCAGCAAGGGTTTTACCGGATTCTTGTCAATGGCGAAGTCGTTAAGATTGAGGATTTTATCGACAGCAAGAAGAAAGTCGCACCAAAGAATGTGAAACTGATGATTGATCGCGTGCGCGTCAACGAAAACATTCAGGACGAACTCGGCCGGCTTTCCGATTCCGTACAAACCGCTTTCTACGAAGGTAAGGAATGTTGCCAAATCATCTACGAAAGTGACGGCGAGCGTAAAACCATCGATTTTTCATCGCGTTTTGAAGCCGACGGCATCGTTTTTGAGCCGCCGACCACCAATCTCTTTGCTTTCAACAATCCTTTCGGTGCCTGCCCTACCTGTCAGGGTTTCGGCAGTGTGATTGGCATCGATCCCGAACTCGTTTTTCCGAATAAAAGCCTTTCCGTTTACGACAACGCCGTGGCCTGCTGGCGAGGCGAAAAAATGAGCGAATGGAAAGACGCTTTCATCCGCGCCACGAGTCATTTTGATTTCCCGATTCACAAACCGTATTTCGAGCTTAGCGATGCACAAAAGGAATTGCTTTGGACCGGAAACCAATATTTCGAAGGCATCATCGATTTCTTTAAATATGTTGAATCACAATCATTTAAGATACAATACCGCGTCATGCTTTCGCGTTATCGCGGGAAAACGGTCTGCCCCGAATGTCACGGCACACGACTGAAAAAAGAGGCGCAATATGTGAAAGTCGGCGGTAAGAGCATCTCCGATTTGGTGCTGATGCCTTTGGACGAGCTGAAACGCTTTTTCGACACTCTGAAATTAGACGAAACCGACCTTCAGATTGCCAACCGCCTTCTGATTGAAATCAACAACCGACTTGATTTTCTGATAGATGTAGGCCTGAGTTACCTGACTTTGAACCGACTTTCAAACTCACTTTCGGGCGGCGAATCGCAGCGCATCAATCTGGCCACTTCGTTAGGCAGCAGTCTTGTCGGTTCCACTTACATTTTGGATGAACCGAGCATCGGACTTCATTCGCGTGACACTGAGCGACTTATCTCCGTATTAAAGCGTTTGCGCGACATTGGCAACACGGTCATTGTCGTCGAACACGACGAGGAAATCATCCGCAACGCCGACCAAATCATCGACATTGGTCCAAAGGCCGGAAATTTTGGCGGAAAATTAGTGTTTCAAGGCGATTTGAAGGATTTGGAGCAATGCACGGAAAGCCTGACGGCGCAATACATGACAGGCAAAATGGAAATACCGATGCCAAAACACCGCCGCAAATCGAGCAACAGCATCATTATAAAAGGTGCAACGCAACATAATCTGAAAAACATCACGGTGAAATTTCCACTGAACACGATTACCGTCATTACGGGCGTGAGCGGTTCGGGAAAATCCACTTTGGTGAAAGACATTCTTTATCCCGCCATGAAACGGCAATTGGGCGACAATGTGGAACGCTGCGGCAGTTTCGGCGCCTTGGAAGGCAACCTGAATCTCATCCAAGCCGTTGAGTTCGTCGACCAGAATCCTATTGGAAAATCATCTCGCTCAAATCCTGTGACTTACCTCAAGGCATTTGATGAAATACGTCAACTGTTTGCCGACCAAAAACTCGCCAAATTGAGAGGTGTCAAGCCATCGCTTTTCTCGTTCAATGTCCCCGGCGGACGATGCGACGAATGTGAAGGCGAAGGTGTCACGAAGATTGAAATGCAATTCATGGCCGATGTATATCTGCCTTGCGAATCGTGCCACGGAACGCGCTACAAGGAAGAGGTTTTGGAGATAAAATATGACGGAAAAAACATTTCCGACATTCTCGAAATGAGTATAGATGAGGCAATTACGTTCTTTGCCGAGTCAAGCGAAAAGAATACGCCCGTGGTGGGCAGAATCCTCTCACGTCTGAAACCCTTGCAGGAAGTCGGATTGGGCTATCTGAAATTGGGACAGTCGTCAAGTTCGCTTTCTGGCGGCGAAGCGCAGCGCGTCAAGTTGGCGTATTTCCTTATCAAAGGACAAGTTGAGAAACCGACCTTGTTCATCTTCGACGAACCCACAACCGGCCTTCATTTCCACGATGTCAACAAACTATTAGAATCGTTTAACGCACTCATTCTCAATGGTCATTCCATCATTATCATTGAACACAATCTTGATGTCATCAAGTCGGCAGACTGGGTGATTGACCTTGGTCCTGAAGGCGGAAACAAAGGCGGAAACATTGTCTTTGAAGGCACGCCTGAAGATTTGGCAAAATGCAAGAAATCATACACCGGACAAGCCTTGAAAGAGAAATTCAAATAGATAAAGGAACTTGTTAAATAGAGAGTTGTAACTTTTTGATAATGAACAGAATTTACTTACTTGATAACGAGCATCCTTTCTTTCCTTCGGCGGAAAAAGCAAACAAAGATGGACTGTTGGCTTTTGGCGGCGATTTGTCGGCAGAAAGGCTTGTGGTGGCCTACGCCAATGGCATTTTCCCGTGGTACAATGACGATGAGCCTATACTTTGGTGGTCACTCGACCCGCGTCTTGTCATCCGTCCGGGCGAAATGAAAGTATCCAAGTCGCTGAAACACACCATAAAATCAGGCAAATTTGAATGTAGAATCGACACCAATTTCCGCAGTGTCATGGAACATTGCGCCAACACGCCACGCGAAGGCCAGGATGGCACTTGGATTTTGGATGAAATGATTGAGGCCTACTGCAATTTGCATCAACGCGGTTTGGCACATTCATTTGAGACTTACCTCGATGGCAAACTTGTCGGCGGACTTTACGGCGTTTCAATCGGTAAGATTTTCTGTGGCGAATCGATGTTCCATACGGTTACCGATGCTTCAAAAGTGGCCTTTCATTATCTTCACAAATTCCTTCAACTGAATGGATTTAAGTTAATTGATTGTCAGCAAGAAACAAAACACTTAGTAAGCCTTGGAGCCTACACGATCCCGAGAAGCGAGTACTTGAAAGAACTGAAAGACTTGGTCAGCGAATCGACCTTAGTTGGCAATTGGGGAACCGGCGATGTTGAGGAATTTAACATCAAAATCGCATCACCTGAAAAGCTCAAATTCGTGGTTTACGACATGGATTCTGACACTTATTTTGACGATTGATAAATTGCACTCCTATGAAATCCACCGAAATAACGCACGAATTAAGCGAAAGGCAGCAAAAAGTCGTCGACACTTTGAAAGGTTTAGGCATCGAGTTCGACATCTATTTCCATCCGCCTATTCCGACCATTGAAGCGGCCATCGAATACTGGAAAGAGTTTGACTCGACACATTGTAAGAACCTGTTTTTCAGGAATCATAAGGGCAATCGGCATTATCTTGTCGTCTTCGAGTGTATGCACCAAATGGACATCCACGACTTGGAGCAGCGACTTCACCAAGGCAAGCTGACCTTTGCTTCGGAGGCACGAATGGAGAAATATCTTGGCTTAAAGCCAGGCAGCGTCTCGCCTTTCGGCCTCATCAACGACACTGAGAACCACGTTCACCTTTTCTTGGACAAGAACCTACAAAATGCTCCACGGCTGAGTTTCCATCCCAACGACAACACGGCAACCATAGTCATCCGCAACGAAGACTTCATCAAGTTCTTGGACGCTACGGGAAATGAGTATGAGTTTGTGGAGTTGTATGAGTGAAATCTGACTTAGGTCAGAAATATTTCCATTGATTTGGTTATTTGGCGCACTTTTGTTTGGTCATTTGGCGTACTTTTGTTTGGTAATTAGGCCACTTTTTTCATTTACAACCCTCACAATGAAACTCGACTTGCTGATGGCAATCTGGACAAATTGACATCCGTCCAAAATAAGAATAACCGCCATGCAGGTCTGGATTTGAATGAAAACGAATCCATTTCAGTTCATGACTTAATTTTCCACAATTCATACAAAACATAAAGCCCCTGTTGAATCTGGTATCGATATCATTCAAACAAGTCTCAATCTCTTCCCAAACAAATGGCGTGCTACCAGCATCAAAACAGTATTCGCTCCAAACTATTGGTTGTCTGGCAATACGGTCTATCTTGTTTTCATCATTCGTTCGTAAAAAATACAATGAGCGTACTATAGTACGCATATTGTTTGGGATAAATGTTTCTGTAACCATCCCATACCTTTCTGTAAATACCAACGATGTCTGTAATTCCTTTCTGGAGGCACATTCTTCCAACCATTCCATAACATCCATTTTCCCAGGCGTTGGATAACGCATTAGGTCAGAAAGGATAACATTATCGTCAAGACGAGGTTCAATATAACTCAAATCATGATGAAGGAAAGTACGATATAATGACATCTGAGCATTGGAAAGCACGATGTTCTTTGGTCTTGTTATGACCTCGCGAAGACGTAACCATTGCGGACGCTTCCATTTCTCAAGTGCTTTGTTGCACCATTCCAATGCTTTTTTCTCATCCTTGTCAATGCCTTTGCCATAATAAAGTCGATAGGACAACTCTCCTTGCGCCATAGTATGACCTTGGAAAGCAGCCTGCTTCAACAAGTTAATGCCCGTTTTGTATTGCTTATAGTCAACATTGTGATCCAACAACAAGTGTTGCGCGTATTTCCAGCGGTCAGAGGCATAACCAGTTAATGCACCTGTTTTGGCTTCTGCTTTTCTTTGTTCTATTTCTTGGTCTGTAAGCATGGTTTTAATCGACAAATATCTTTTTCTTATCGTATGGAATTGTCTTATCAATCTCATAAAAGGCTTCTTCCTTCTCCAAAACTGATTCCACGAATTCTTTTACATCATAAGTGACACCATTAAGGAACCCCATGATTTTGCCATAAGTCATCAAATTTGCTTGCAACCATGACAATTTCGTGAGACGACCGTCTATGTTCGCGTAACAAATATTGGCGACATTGTATCCACTTTTCTCAAAAGTATCAAGAATTGCCAGACGGGTAATATATGCAGCCATAATGAGATAATCATCATCCCTGCTCAATTCATAATCATGTAGCAATCGTTGTACATTTGAAACACCCTCGGCGATATGCTGATTATCCTTGGTTCCTCCAATTAGTTTGCTAAAAATACCCATATTATTTTCTGATGTATTGGTAAATTGTATCAATTACAGTTTGTGTAGATGTTGATTGCTCAAAAGTCCATTTTTGAATAACTACTTTTTGCCTAATGTAAATAACAGATAGCCGTCCCATATTTTGACCAAGATACACTTGAATAGTATTTGCATCGCCCAAAATTACAGCATCATTGCGCTCTTTTTTAATGGATAAGCCAGATATGGATTCTACTTGCTCAACAACATTAGGCCAATGCGTTCTAATATATGTTGCATTTCCGTCTTGTTTGAGATAAACTTCATGCTCTTTGTCTATTTTTTCAAAGGCTTTTCTTTTCCAGATGATTAGTATTACGACAGCAGCAATAATTAGTAACCATTTCATAACATGTCAGTTTAAAGACCGATTAAAAACTTTAATAGATGTATTGGGAACAGCAATAAAGCAACTATGCATCCACTTGAAGTGTTAGCAGGATTAACAGAAATTCGTTTACCTCTATTAACACAATTCTGACATATTTGAAAATGACAATCATAATCATATCCACTAGTAAAACGCCCTGGGTTTCCTACTATTGGATTGCCACACATTGGACAGCGACCATTATTGAGAAGTCCCAAAGTCTTGAGATAGTTAATCTCATTCTTTTCACTAACTTCTCCTAAAATGAACATTTCTGGTTCATCCCCTGCCTCGTGAGGATGTTCCCATTGCGTACCTGGACGAGACACGAAACCTGCTTTGTTTAATTCATCTGCCATGACTTCATTCCATTCTTGCCATGACATGTTGTTGATTTGTTGAGATGAGTATTTCATTGTTGTTGTTTTGCTGCCTACTCTATAATGCAGTTTTCGGCTTCCCTGCTTGTTATTTGAGCAAGAAGTCTTTGTTTCCTTGAAGGCATAAAGAAAGGCGCAAATCCTTTCCGTTAAATTTCCTTATCCACATGACAGGTGCTGGTTTTACCTTTGGAGCGAATAAGATTTGGAAAAATTCACGCCATAGCGCGAATCCTCCGCGTCCCATCCCCGCTCCATGAAAGTTACCAGCTTCGTCATGAGGGAACAAGAGCGTCAAGCTCAATATGTTGTACTTGTTATGTCTATTTTATACCATAGTTTTCGTTTTTAATCGTTGCAAAACTAAACAAATTATTTTATTTCGCTGTAATCATTTTCCCAAAAACAACACTTTTCTCATTCTTCGCCATTATCTTTCAATATTTTATCAAAGCAGATGGCAATATCTTATCCACAATCACATATTCACCATCAATGTGGAATATCGCGGTAAGTTTCTTGTTTCCGATCAAAAAGGTCTTAGCCTCTGGATGATAGAGTTTTGGCAATTCGTAAATGCTCTTTGGCAGGATCGGTGCAAGATACGACAATGGCTCAATTTCCTTACGGATTCGCTTGGCATATCGTATAGCAGATTCTGTCGTGTAATTTGATGCAATAAACCGCATCAATTCAACGAAACATTCCTCGACATCGTCCGTTACTATTACAATATATTTACGCATAGATTTTGCGCACCGCTTCAATCAATTTCTCCTCAAACTCATCAAGTGTGAGATACTTGTTAGGTTTACCCTCAGCAATGTCGCGTAAATCACGTTCAATGGAGGCCTCCCAAAAAGCTCTCTGTTCTGGCGTTAAGTCGTCTTCAATCGCTTCAAAATCAGTCTTTTCTTCAGTTTCGATAGTCGTATTCATCATTTTATGTTTTTGTATTTGCTGGCAAAATTACACATTTTTTCATTCCTCGCCACCCTTTGGAATCAATTCGTTTTCTCCCAGTGCAATCTGCTTGGCATTCATGGCTGAAACCACAGGCATACCGGTCTCTTTCTCAACGGCTTTGCGAGCGTCATTTGCCACGGTGCCGCCTCTTTTGGCCACGTTTGCACTCTCGGCCATTCCTTTCGGGTTCTCGTTTTTTGAAATTTGTGTCGTGGTGGCTTCAGCAAGCATATTGATGGCAATTTCAAGGTCGGTCATGTTGTCGCGCAGGTTCTCTTTCTTCAAGCCTTTCAACTGCTTGTATTCCTTGGCGGAAAGTCCGCTCCATTGGCGATAGATGATGTCGGTAAGCGAGGCAAACTGCTGTCCCTCCTCCAATCCGGCACGCTTCCACTCATCTGTCAAATGCTTTCTGACTTCTATCGACCTCATTCTCTGATTAATCCACGTTTCCGAATAGCCCAGTCTTCGGTAATCGGCCACAGCCTGGTCAATGGAGAGTTCCGGATCTTGCATCTGGTCAATACGCTGAGCCGCCACCTGTGCCATCCAGCGCTTGAACGGTTCTGCCTTTGGCGATGGAATCGATTGAATGATGCGGAAAAGCTGCTCTGTATCAGCAACATCGGTAAGATAATGTTTTCCATCCGTAGACTGCATTTTCAGTTGGTAACAATTTGTTACCAACTCAAATCCTTCCTTTATCAGCCTGCCTTTCAATACTTTCCAATATTTACGGGCTGTTTGGTAATCACTATCAATCAATACCGATGTCACGTCAACGATGGAAAACCACCATTTTTCCCGGTTGGTATCCCAAGCGGTACGCACACGTTTTTCTTCAAACAACTGTATGGCCTGCTTTTGTGTCATAAATGATGAATTATCGAATAATCGTGCAAACATACACAAATTCAATTAATTCTGCAACTATTTTGCCTAATTTTGCACCCGAAAGCAATCTTTAAACTTCTTATATTTTAATGCTGAAAAACAACACAATAGCATTTCATGAATGGCAAGAGATGACAAGTCGAAAGGCTTCCAGCTTGCTCATCAAACCCGTCGGTTCGGCTTGTAACCTGCGATGCCGGTATTGCTATTACTTGGACAAATCCACTTTATACGAAAACAATCAGCCAAAAATGGATGACGATTTACTGGAACTATTTGTAAAACAATATATTGATGCAAACGATGTTTCAGAAATCACATTCAATTGGCACGGCGGAGAACCGCTTTTAGCCGGATTGGATTTCTACAGGAAAGCCATCAAATTACAGCAAAAATATGCCAATGGCAAACTGATTCACAATACTTTACAGACAAATGGAACGCTGCTTTCTGATGATTGGGCACAATTCTTCAAAGACAACGGATTTCTCATCGGCGTTTCAATAGATGGTCCAAAAGCCATCCACGACGGATTCAGGAAGGCAAATGGCGGTGTAGAAACATGGGAAAAAGTAGTGCGCGGCATGGAATGTCTCTACCGAAACAATGTTGAATACAACACTTTAAGTACAATAAATCATTTATCTGAAAATCAAGGATTAAGTGTTTACCAATTCTTAAAGCAATGCGGCACGAATTACATGCAGTTTTTGCCTGTTGTTGAATATGTAAACAAGAACACCAACCGCATTACAAGCCCCAATGATGAAAACGCTGAACCCACCGACTGGTCGATCTCGGATGATGGATTTGGGCGTTTTATGTGCGACATATTCGATTATTGGGTAAAGCATGATGTCGGAAGCTATTTCGTCCAATTTTTTGATGTCACCTTGGCGAATTACGCCCATCTGCCAAGCGGTCTTTGCGCTTTTGATGAGACCTGCGGCAATAATGCTGTTGTTGAACATAATGGCGACGCTTATCTCTGCGACCACTTTGTCTATCAATCATATATGGTCGGAAACATAAAAGAGAAACCATTACGGGAAATCCTTTCTGACGAGCGATTTTTCACATTTGGCATCGAAAAAAGGAAACAACTCCCCAAGCAATGCCTGAAGTGCGACTATTACTTCGCATGTCATGGAGGGTGTCCAAAACACCGTTTTGCAAAAAGCAAGGATGGAGAATCATATCTGAATTCACTTTGCGATGGCTACAAAACTTTTTTCGAGCAAACGGAACCCTATATGAGATTCATGCTCAATGAATTAAAGAATAATGGTTCTCCTGCAAAAGTGATGCAATTCAATCCGTAATCAGAGAAAATTCAGCTATTGCACCCTGATTGCCATTATTCGTGAAACCATTTGCCACAAACTTCACCACACGACCACAAACCGGTTCAAACCGAACTGTCTGTTCGATGGGATTATTCTTGATGTTGGAAAACTCGCCAGATTGAACAAGTTTTTCGTCGACATAAAGCGAATAAGTAGTGATATGTTGGTCGGCATCACGCGACTGATCAGGCAAATATCGGAAGCCTGAAACATTCATATTTTGCTTTAAATCAATTTCAATATTATTTTTATTATCAGATAGATAATAGCACGTCAACTCATTGCCATCGAACATTCTTTTCACCATCGGGTTGTCAGGGAAACGCACCTCGAATTGCGACATCGGAACATCAAATTCCCGCGAACTGACCGCACTTGTTTTTCCCGTTTCAGAATCGACTGCAATCGCCTTCACATTTGCTTTTGAATTCAATTTAAATGGAATAGTATATATTTCTGATTTACAATTCGGTGTTGTTCCGTCAATTGTATAATGAATCACAGCATTTCCATCCCCTGATTTTATGCTGACAAGGTTTTCAAAGTCACGATTTATGATTGGTTCGGAAAGCAAAGCATCGGCACAAAAAGCCTCGACATTATTGATGCACAGACAACCCTTTGAATCCTTAAAGCGGATTCTTAACTTATCCATTCTAACCGTCTGGAAACGAATGATTCGCTTATACCCTATTGTCGTCAAATCATCGTAGGTTTCTATGGGCAGCCATTTGCCGTTTATATAACGGTCGAGGCTGAATTTCTTCACTCTTTGTCCCAACGGGATGTATTCCTGAATCATAACGCGGTTCAAGGCGGTGGTTTGCGGAAAATCAAACACCAATTCGCCATGATTTATGCCATCTTCCGTAGCCCAATAAGTGTTCCAATCGTCATCCAAAACCTTGCTTGCGGAATATGCCTTTCCTCTCTCATTGCTTGACGATACTTTTGTATTTTTCAATAAGTTATCATCCATATCTTCAACAATCACTTTATGCCATTCCATGATGCGGATTGAGTCATTTTTGGTGATTTTTCCCGAAAGACTGACAGGAAAATTAAGCAGCAAATTCGAATTGTGCCCAACACTATTATAATAGATGTCGACCAATTTTGCCACGCTCTTAACCTGATGGTCTTCCCGATGATGATAGAACCATCCTGGACGAATGGAAACATCCGTTTCAGAAGGCAACCAAACATCACCGTTTTCGCAACCCGTATTGAGCAAATTCATATCATCACGTTCACCAAAAACTATTGTAGACCAATGGTTTGCACCAGCAAAGCCATCCTCGTTGCCCACCCAGCGGATGCTCGGAACTTCACCGCCAAAAATCATGGCATCAGGATGATTCTTATGAATAATGTCTACGGCTTTCTGATAATTGTAATAGGTTTTTGCCTCGATGGAACGTTGCTCATCGGCACCGCCATACCAGCCCGTGCCACCGTTTGCGCCATCAAACCAAAACTCAAACAGTGGTCCGTAATTAGTTGTAAGTTCCTCTATCTGACGATGATATGTGTTCACGTAGGCCTCAGTTCCATATTCTGCATTGTTTCGGTCCCAGGGCGAAACATAAATCCCGAATTTCAAACCATATTTGCGGCAAGCATCGGAAAGTTCCTTGACCATATCGCCATTACCATTCTTATACGGCGAATTTTTAATGCTGTAATCCGTTGTCTCCGTGGGCCATAGACAAAATCCGTCATGATGCTTTGCCGTCAGAATTACGGCTTTCATGCCTGCATTTTTCAAGGTTTTCACCCATTGCTCGCAATCCAAAGTATCGGGATTGAAAGTGCTTGCCGGACTATTGCCGTAGCCCCACTCCATGTCATTGAAAGTGTTGATTCCGAAGTGAATAAAGGCGTATGTCTCCAATTTATTCCACTCAATCTGTTGCTTTGTCGGCACAGATCCAATGGGTTCAGGAGCCTTTGTGCAGGCGGAAAACACGCTTGCGAAAAACAGAATTATCAATAAATGTCGTTTCATTTTATCGGGATATCAGATTTTCTTTTTCGACCAATTTGCCTTTCGGATATAAGCAAATGAAATCAGGCCAATGGCGATATTATAAAGCAATTCGGCCGTCCAAACGCCTGCTATTGTGGAAGTTTTGGTCATCATGTAGATGTAGAGAATATAAACTACAAGCACGCCAAACTCCAAAATCATGGCGGCATCGGTGTTGCCCGTGCCAGAAACCGCTTCGAAAAATACCATTGCAACGGCACCGAGAATAGTAGCGGCACATATCACGTAAACCGCTGGAACTGCGGCTGTTGCCAATGCCATATCATCGGTGTAGATTTGCAAGACCAATTGCGGAATAATGAGCGTCACGGCTACCAAAATCGAAGCGCAAATGACACCATTCTTGGCAACTTTCAGCAAAAGCGACATTACCTCACTGCTTCTTCCCTCGCCTATCGTTCTGCTTGTCAAAGTGTTAGCGGTAGCAGCAAAAGCAAATCCAGGAATAATCAAAATCATGTAGGTACTGCGCACGACCGATGAAATGCCGATGGCCATCTCGCCCATTTTCTCAATCAAGACAAAGAAAGCGAACCATGCGCCAAAGGAAAACAGGCGTTGAATCATACTCGGGAAAGCCACTTTCAGCAGCTCGCCCATCAGTTTGGGTTGCAGTTTGTGCCAACGGAACATGCCGAATTTTTCATGCGGAACGGTAATATAAGTGTAAATCCAGAAGAAACAAAATGCCGTGATTTCGGCCATCAGCGAGGCCAATGCAGCACCGCCGACGCCCATCTCCGGCAGATTGCAATTTCCGAAAATCAGGCACCAGTCGAAGAAAATATTCACCACAGCCATGATGACAGTCGAGAACGTTATCACCTTGGTGTTGGAGATTCCGACATAAAACGAACGGAACAAATAATTGAAGACCACGAAGATAATGCCAAACTGACGGTATTTCAGATAGTCCATCGCCGAGCCATAGATGTTCTCGGAACTAATGATGACACGCATCAGGCTCTCGCTGCAAAAGAACAAAATGCCAAAAAGCAAAATGCCAAGCAGCAACACGAACATGGCGCCATGTTGGAAAACCTCACCGATTTTCTTGAAATTGCCTTCGCCAAAACGACGCGCGATAAATATCTGAATGCCAATGGCAAAACCCATTGCCAAAGTCGTAAACACATAATAATAAAGGCCCGCCATCATTGAGGCACTCATCTCGATGGTGCCCAAATGACCTAAAAAAGCCGTGTCGGTAAAAGTAATGATGGTCTGGGCCAAATTGCCCAGCATGATGGGATAGGCAATACGCCAAATCTCACGGTTTGAAACGGAAGTCTTTAACATTCAATGATTTACTTTTGTAAAAATGCCGGAACAGGAAGATGCATGCCTAAAACCAGCCAATGATTGGTCCGGGCTTGCTCAAGCAACATTTTGCGCGAAGCAATTGCCTGCTCCTTGTCTTGGTCAAAATTAGCACAATATTCCGGATGTTCCAATTGTAATGCGGCACCATGCACAAAGTCACCTGCAACAAGCACATTGCCAACAAGATAAGCCGCGTGTCCTGGTGTATGTCCAACCGCATTTATGGGCTTCACTCCACAAGGCAATTCATCGCCAAAGGCAAAACAATGTGGTTTGTAGGCCGCTGCAACAGCTTGATACAATTCATTTTTAAGCCATGCATTATGCTCTATCTCGGAAATGTACAGTTCTGCATTTGAATATCTCGCCTGTCCATCCACAAGCAAACCGCCGATATGGTCGCCATGGGCATGGGTGACAAAAATATAGTCAATGTCATTCGTTTGAATTCCAATGCTTTCCAAACGATCTGCCGTTTTTCCGTCAGGTAGACCTGCATCAAAAAGCATCTTTTTTCCGTCTTTCTCAATTAGAAATGTCGAAACGCTTGAAGGCACACCATCCCGCAAACTCAGGGCTTGCATGAGAGAATCAGGTGCATCGGCAAACAGTTCACGAGGCATCAAACGAGGCTCATCATTGTCTTGCAACCATGTAATTTTCACATCGCCAACTATCTTTGTTTCAACAAATTCCGTTGAATTCTTCTCATGACAAGCCGTCATGGAAGCCAACAAAATCATAGCAACAATCATTCTGTTCATAGGTATGAAATTTTACTGCAAAAATAGTAAAAATCTAAAGTCTTTTTTTCCTATTTTTCTTCTATTTCTTCCTACATTGTTTGAAATTTCAAATTTATACTTATTTTTGCGCCTTGATAGTTCGGGGAGAAATCCGAACTACAGAAGGCAATTAGTGCTTGTATCTCGGTATACAAATTCTGGAAAAATTGGTAATGAGATATGTAACACAATTTGCCAGCCTTTTTGTATTCAATTATTTGATTACATACAGGCTAGGTGAACGTGTACTATTTTTATTACCGAGGTTGTTCCAGAGCCTGTATACCAAAAATAGGCAATAATCAAGTTTCCTAGCCTTCTTTGTGCATTGTAAACTGCTGAATCTGGGAAGCTATAAGCGCGAAAACAATTTCATTATGCCACTATTCAAAGTAACTGTTACGAGCAGCAAAAACACAAACGGCATCCGCTTGGAACGCGGCATGAGTGTTGATGTAGTGACAAACAGCATGAGTAATCCTGTAATTACAAATGGAGGCCAATTGGTTGTAGATGCTTTTATGAGAATTTACGGAATTGATATTAAAAGAGTTGGAGCATTAAGCATGGCATATTTAGACGTTGAAAGGATTGGATAATATGAGCAACTACCTAAAATGTCCTAATTGCGGATCTTCAAATACAGATTTGTCAGATGATGCAAGTTCTAAAATTGGTTGGGCTGGCATAGGAGAATTTGCTATCGGTTTCGGAGCAGGAATGCTAGGATTAGGTGAATTGGTTGAAGATGTTGATTTGATGGGCAATGTTGATGCCGAATTTAAATGCAACAGCTGTGGATATGTCTGGAGACCAGATTCAATTTACGGTGCTGTGACCGAAACTTGGATAGAACAAAATGTGGAGTTATCAGGCTTAAAAGGAATAAATGTCCATGCCAAATTTGAAGTTCATGGAATGCAAAATCGTCAAGGAGTTTGTCAGGCTTTTTTCTACAACTCAAATAAAACACCTTTAAAGGATTCAAATGAGAGTTATTGCACCCAAGATGGCAGTGTCGCTACAGGTGATTATTATCAAGCTCCTTATGAAGATACCATTTTCAATGATTTTTCCCTGTTTATTCCGTATGAAGAATTTCACTTGAACAATTCTGCATTGGTATTATTCGATGTATATGTATCTGATGGTAATAATTGGATTGCAAAAAGTAGCCAAAACAGATTCAATTATATACACACCCCAAAGCCTAAAATTCTTCCAGAACCACAAAAGGAAAATGTTTTGAACGAGTTAAAAAAACAACACAATTCCACAATGGCTGAAGAAGAATATCTTGCTGAATATAAGGAATGTATAGAAGATGGTTCAATTGGAGTTAATGAACGCAGATTGTTGGACAAGTTAAGGGACAAACTCGGCATTTCGTCCAATAGAGCGAAAGAATTGGAAGACTCTTTATCACCAAACCGTCTTTCAGAAAATGAGATTGAATACCTTAATGAATATAAAACAGTCTCAAATGATGGCTATATTTCCGATAAGGAACGACATCTTTTGGAAAAACTAAGGAAAGTACTTAACATTTCTGAACAAAGAGCCAAATATTTGGAAAACAGTTTTCCCGCAGATGAAAAAGAAGTTTTATCTATATCCAAAAATCAATCAAATGACGATTGGATACCGAATAGTAACACTGCAAGTCCGATTATATAAACTAAAAAAAATACAATTATGACATTACTAATCATTATTATCGTTATCATTATCGTCGTGGCAATTTCTAAGTCTTTGAATCAAAACAACACTTATTCTCCTCCCAGTCAAACCAATATAGAAAACAATGATGGGAGTAGATTTGTTGGCACCATTGATTCAAACGGGACAGGACATGGAACCTATTTTTATTCTGACGGAGGCAGATATGAAGGTGATTTCGTCAATTCTATGAAATGTGGACATGGAGTTTATCATTGGCCTGATGGCGAAAGATATGAAGGAGAATGGGGAAATGACATGAGAAATGGATATGGAATAGACTATCAGATAAATGGAAATCGATATGAAGGCCAATGGAAAAATGATAATATGGAAGGAAGAGGAACTGTGTTTTCTCCAGACGGAATCATTTTAGAATGTAATTGGCAGAACTCAATTGCTAACGGAAATGGTGTTATGACTTGGCCCAACGGCGTTAGATGGGAGGGTAGATTTTGTGGAGAAAAATTTGAAGGAAAGATTATCAGGAATGATGGCAGTTGTTTTGAAGGGACCATGAATATGGATACAATGGATGGATATATTAAAGGTGGTTATTCTGATGGGAAACATTATGAAGGCAAACTAATAAATGGCGGCTTTTGTGAGAAAGGGACAATGACATATCCAGATGGAAGGAAATATGTAGGTCAATGGAATAACGAAACAGATGTGTGGGAAGGAAAAGGTATATTGTATTGGCCTAATGGAGATCGTTATGAAGGTGAAGTGAGCAAAGACAATCTCAATGGCTTTGGCATTTATTACAGAGCCGATGGCAAATCCAGAAAATGTGAATACAAAGACGGTAATTTCGTTAGATGGATTGATTAATACATTTTGTTATGAGCGACAGAGCATACATAAAAGCGGCTGATAAGGTTGAGAAATTCATGGAAGGGGCGTTGGACAAAGAAATCACTGCCCAAATTAAGAAAAAGGCAATAGTTGGTGGATTATGCATGGCTATTCCTTTATTCGGAATTGAGACCATAATTTATGCCTCTTGTTTGTGGAAAGAATATGGTGAAATAAGCAAAATCAGTGGTGTTCCATTTAAAGACAATGCAGTTAGGAATATCATTGGTGGGTTTATTCTCAACATCATCATCACTTTTATCCTCAATCTCATCATCGACCTAATTCCCGGACTAATCATCAGTAGCATCGGCTGTTTTGTGGTAGGTTATACTTCCCTCGAACTTTCAGGAATGGGTTATGTTAAAATGCTGAAAAAACTTCATGGCCAAAAAGCTAAGGCAGATCTCAATATCAATAAGGGTATATCTAATGTAAAAGGAGGCAATGGACAAAGTCAAATTCAGCAGACAAACAACGGAATTAGGGAAGAAAAATACAACAGTGGAGATAGGTATGTAGGCACTTTTAATTCTAATGGTCGTCGTAGCGGTAAGGGAACATATTATTGGACAGGAGGAGCAAGATATGAAGGCAATTGGGAAGATGGTCCAAGGAGCGGATATGGAATCCAATATTATTCTAATGGGAGTCGGTACGAAGGCAAGTGGAAGAATGACGAAAGAAATGGACAAGGAACGTTTTATTGGACTGACGGAGACAAGTATGTTGGAGATTGGAAAGATGATAAAATGGAAGGAAATGGAACCTATTATTTTGCCGATGGAAGAAAATATTCAGGATATTGGAAGAATGACAAAAAAAATGGACAAGGAACATTTTATTGGACTGACGGAGATAAGTATGTTGGAGATTGGAAAGATGATAAAAGAGAAGGAAATGGGACCTATTATTTTGCCGATGGAAGAAAATATTTAGGATATTGGAAAAATGAAAAAATGAATGGACAAGGAACGTTTTGTTGGCCAAATGGAGACAGATATGAAGGTGAGTTTAGAGATGGCCTAAGGAATGGACATGGAATCCAATATTATGCAGATGGGAATCGATATGAAGGTGAATTTAGAAATGATAAATTTAATGGTGCGGGGAACCACTATTACACCAACGGGGTCTTAAGACGATGTGAATACAAAGACGGCAATTTCGTTAGATGGATTGATTAAGATAAATTATTGATTAATAAACAAATAAAAAATTATCATTATGACGTTTCTAATTATTCTATTCTGTGTTTTTATTTTTGTCATTTCGATAAAAAGCAGATCAAAACAAATCTCAGTATTAAACAGCACATTGGAACAGACTACTGAAAAGACAAAAAACTCCTTGATTAAGGATGTGGTTTTACTTGTCATTGGAATAATCTTAATTTTTGTCGGCAGGAACAAATACATTGCCGACGAAGGTTTGTTCAGTTGGTTTTGGGGTGCTCTTATGTTTGTTATTGGTGTTGTATTTGCAATCGGATATTTAATTTCTGCCTTGAAAAACTTTTCAAGATATACGGAATACAAAAGTATGAACGCCATTCAATATAAGAAGCACCAGGAACTGACGGAACAGCAAATTAAAAAAGAAGACGAACAAGCTGTGCAGGCATACAAAACCCAAAGGAGAATTAATGCAATCAATAGATTCTTTAATGGCTAACTAGCCGAACACATTCATTTTTAAACTTTAGAATTTGCGCAATAAGGACATTGTCCGCTGTTCATGCACCTTGGCGGGTGTTTTCTCCTGAACTTGGAGAAAAACAAAATTTGAGAGCAACAGATTTCCACTTCTGCTGCTCTCTTTTCATCTGAGACTACAACATCACGAGTCTTTTTCGCGAAGTTTTCTCATCATTTCCTTTGTGTAAGCCCGCCCTCTTGGTACCAGTTCTTGCAATCCTTTTTTATCATTTCCCCTTCAATACTCCAAACGCCTTCCCGATATTTTCCGTGATGTCACTTGCCAGCAAAGCTTCGTAGCCCATGCTTTCAGCTGCAATGTCACCTGCCAAACCATGCAGATAAACGCCCAAAACAGCCGCCTCTTCTGGAGAATAGCGTTGTGCGAGCAAAGAAAGGATGATTCCCGTCAGCACATCACCGCTTCCGGCTGTCGCCATTCCTGAATTTCCAGTCGTGTTGAAGAAACATGAACCATTGGGAAAAGTGATGGATGTGTTAGCACCTTTCAGCACAATAATCAGATTGTTACGCACCGACATTTCACGTTGTTTTTCAAGTCTCTCGAACGATGAACTGAACTTCGTTCCAGCCAAACGCTCAAACTCTTTCGGATGAGGCGTGAGAATAGTCTTTGCTGGCAAAAACGGAATCCAAGTCGGGTTTTCCGAAAGAATGTTCAAGGCATCGGCATCCATAACCAAAGGCACTTTCACCTCTTGAATCAAGCGTTTCAAAGCGCGTGCCGTTTCATCCGATTTGCCCAAGCCAGGACCTATTCCAACGGCATTATAAGACTGTAAATCACCGAAATAGCTAAAACAAGCATCCGATTCATCTGCATCGACAATGGCCTCCGGAACGGTGGTCTGCAATGGCAAAACGGCTTTTTGCGGCAAATGCACACTCAGCAGACCGACACCTGAACGCAAGCACGATTTGGCACTCAGCAAGGCGGCTCCCGTCATTTGTGCCGAACCTGCAATCAGCAAAGCGTGGCCGTAAGTGCCTTTGTGCGAAAACTTCGTCCTGACATGCAATATCGGTTTCACCATATCCTTTAAAACCAAGAAGTTAGGCGTTGCAACTTCGTCAATATATTTGGGGTGCAGGTTGATGTTCAGTATCTCAAAACGACCGACATACGGATCATTTTCAGGCATCAGGAAAGCCAGTTTCAGGAACTGGAAACTGAGCGTGTAATCGGCTTTGAAAATGAATCCCAAGGCGCTGGGTTGGTCGGCAAATAGGCCGCTTGGAATGTCGATGGCAATCCTAATGGCATGACTTTGATTCAGATACGAAATCAAATCGGCGGTCATGCCTTGCGGCGGACGGTTCAAGCCGGAACCGAAAATGGCATCAACGATGATGTCGTTGTCGTTGATGGGCGGAAAATCGTCTTCCGACATGATGTCGAACATCGGGACTTTGGTCTCGTTCAGCAGGCGGTAATAATTCACCTCGCAATCGTGGCTCATCTTGTCGGAATAGCGCACCATAAACACCTGTGGAACAATGTCTTGCTCATAAAGCAAGCGAGCGACCACAAGACCATCTCCCCCATTGTTGCCCATGCCGCAGAAAATCCGAATCACTTTTTCGCGCGAGACTCGGCGGTAAAGCCATTCAAAGACCTTTGTGGCAGCGCGTTCCATCAAATCGACTGATTCAATCGGCTCATTTTCAATCGTATATCTATCCGCTTCGCGGATTTGTTCTACTGAAAGGATTTTCATAGTCTGATAGGATATTTAACCAAATGTTCGTCGAGCATTTCTTCGGGGATGATGCTTTTGATGGCTTCCGCAATGATATTCAGCATTTTCTCGCGGAAATAGTCTTTGCGCACGAACAGCGAAACGATGCGGTAAGGTTCGGGATTGACCAAAGGACGGATGTGTTTCACGGACGACTCGCGCAAAAGCTTGATATGCAGTTCGGGGATAGCCATATAGCCGCCGTTTTCATCCACAATCATCATCAGAGTCGGGATGTTGCCCGCTTCGTAAATGGAGGAATGTTCGACAACCTCGTCGCAGATTTCGGGCGACTGGAACTGCAAGCTCACATCTTCCTTCATGCCCCAAAGATGTTCACGCGGCATAGTCTGAAAATCAAGCGATTCCTCGTAATACAAGGGCGATTTCGGCGACACATATGCCATGTATCTCTCCTTAAACAGAGGAATTTCAAGCAAAGTGTCAGGCTTGCGCGGCTCCGACATGATGGCGACATCGATTTCAGCCTGTTCCAGTTTCCTGATGATTTCATCGCGCATCATTTCGGAAGCGCGAACAGAGACCGCCGGATAATGGTCGTGCAGATATTTGAACAGTTTCGGCGTGATGTAAGGGGCAACCGTTGCACTGATGCCCAAATTGATTTCGCCCGTATTGCGCTGTTTTTCAGTCTGAACCATTTCCTCCAACTGATGCACGTTGAACAGCACCACTTTTGCCTGACTGATAATCATTTCGCCTGCTGCAGTAGGCACCACAGGGCGGCTGTTGCGGTCGAAAATGGTGACATCCAATTCCTCTTCGAGTTTCAGAATCATCGAACTCAGAGTGGATTGCGTCACGCCACACGATTCGGCGGCCTGCACAAAAACGCGGTATTTGTCAACGGCCACGATATATTCCAATTGCTGAAGCGTCATCTTTCTATTGATTTTGACGATGCTGCAAATATAGTATTATTTATTTCAATAGTTTGCGTTTCGTGCAATAATTTGATGATTTGCAAGAAAAAAGTCCCGATGTCGTTCACACCGGGACTTTTCATTTAGTTTTCAAAAACCATCTTATCATCCTTGATTTTGATGGTTATCGGTTTCGTCTTGTCGACCTTATCGGCCAACACCATCTTCGAAAGTTCATTCAGCAACTCGCGCTGCATCATGCGTTTCACTGGTCGCGCGCCATATTGCGGGTCGTAACTCAAATGGGCAATCCATTTCACGGCTTCTTCCGAAATGTTGATTTCAATATCGTTGTCTTTCAGCATTTTCTGAACCTGCGCAAACTGCATTCTCACCACATCGGCAATCTGATCTTCACTCAGCGGACGGAACATGATGACATCATCGACACGGTTCAAAAACTCCGGACGCATGAATTGTTTCAACTGTTCCATCACCTCGTAGCGGGTCTTTTCGAAAACCGCATCGGAATTGGCATCGGCAGCCGATGAAAGGTTGTTCTGGATGATGTTCGCGCCAATGTTCGAGGTCATGATGACAATGGTATTCTTGAAGTCGACCACGCGGCCCTTGTTGTCGGTCAGACGGCCATCGTCCAACACTTGCAACAAGATGTTGAACACGTCAGGATGCGCTTTTTCGATTTCGTCAAGCAAAATCACCGAATACGGCTTGCGGCGCACGGCCTCGGTCAACTGACCGCTTTCTTCGTAACCGACATAGCCTGGAGGCGCTCCAATCAGTCTGGAAACCGTGTGACGCTCCTGATATTCAGACATATCGATACGCACCATGGCGTTCTCATTGTCGAAGAGAAATTCAGCCAAAGCCTTTGCCAATTCAGTCTTGCCGACACCCGTCGTTCCCATGAAAATAAAGGAACCGATAGGACGCTTAGCATCTTGCAGACCTGCGCGGCTGCGGCGGATGGCATCGGAAACAGCGGTAATGCCTTCCTCCTGCCCGACCACACGCTTGTGCAGTTCCGTCTCGAGATTCAGCAGTTTTTCGCGTTCGCTTTGCATCATCTTGTTCACTGGAATCCCCGTCCAACGTGACACTATTTCCGCCACATCGTCGGCACTCACCACCTCATCGACCAAAGGATGATCGCCTTGAACGGCTTTCAAATCAGCCTTAGCCTTCTCGATGTTAGCTTCAGCATCGCGAATTTTGCCATAACGCAATTCCGCCACGCGACCGTAATCACCCTCACGCTCAGCCACTTCCGACTGATGGCGGTAGTTTTCAATGTTATCCTTTTCCTTCTGGATGATTTCGACATAACGACGCTCGGCCTGCCATTTTTCACGAATCACATCGCGTTTGGCGGTCAAGGCAGCGATTTCTTTTCCTAATTCATCGGCTTTCTTGACATCGTTTTCGCGCTTAATGGCCTCACGTTCAATCTCCAACTGACGGATGCTGCGTTCCACATCTTCCAATTCCTCCGGCACGGAATCAATCTGCAGACGGAGACGGGCGGCGGCTTCATCAATCAAGTCGATGGCCTTATCGGGCAGGAAACGGTCTGATATATAGCGCACTGAGAGTTGTACGGCAGAGATGATGGCCTCGTCCAAAATACGGATGTGGTGATGCGTCTCGTAACGTTCCTTCAAGCCACGCAAAATGGAAATGGCCGATGCAGCATCGGGTTCGTCGACCATGACGATTTGGAAACGGCGTTCCAAAGCCTTGTCCTTCTCGAAAAACTGTTGGTATTCCTTCAAAGTCGTGGCACCGATGGCCCTCAATTCGCCACGCGCCAAGGCAGGTTTCAGGATGTTGGCAGCATCCATGGCACCGCCCGTAGCACCTGCGCCAATCAGCGTGTGGATTTCATCGATGAACAAAATGACTTCGCCATCGCTGTCAACCACTTCCTTGATGACGTTTTTCAGACGTTCCTCAAACTCGCCTTGGTATTTTGCACCGGCAATCAGCGCACCCATATCAAGGGAGAAAACGGTCTTAGACTTCAGGTTTTCAGGCACATCGCGACTTACGATACGCTGCGCAAGCCCTTCAACGATGGCAGTCTTACCGACACCAGGCTCACCTATTAATATAGGGTTGTTCTTGGTGCGGCGTGAAAGAATTTGCAGCACACGGCGGATTTCCTCATCGCGGCCAATGACCGGGTCGAGCTTGCCCGCCGAGGCCAACTCATTCAGATTTTTGGCGAACCGATTCAACGATTCGTAATTCTGTTTTGGTTTCTGTGTTTGGTTGTACGTATTCATATTGCATGAAAATTTTCGCTGCTCTTATCAAAACTTGAGCCATTGCGATTTTGTTCACAGCAAACGCTTGATGAATGACAAATTGTCTGATAATTAGAATTATAACAATGATATCAAATGACAATTTGTCACCAGAAAACTATCTCAATTACACTTTTCGTCGGGACTTTTTCAGAAACACATTGCAAAAACGGTTTCTAAAATGTTTTTCCATTGCTCAATCCTTAACAACCATTCTTGTAATTGCGCCATGTTTTCCAACGATTTGAACTGCATAACAACCTGATGGCAAGAATGTCAAATCCAAAACACAATTCTTTTCTGAAATCGCTTTCATTTCACTGACTTGCAAACCATTAACGTCAAAAACACGAATCATTTCGACATTTTCGGCATTGATGTTCAGCAAGCCTTTTGTCGGGTTTGGGAACACATTAATCAATGAAGACTGACTTTCCCCGATGTTGGAATATTGGAAATTTGCAACCAAATGTCTGTCGCTTTCAAGCGGGAAGAAAAACAGCGAATCTTCCGAAACCACAACGCCGTCTTCCGTCCAATTGATAAAACTGTGATTTTCTCTTGGAACCGCCAAAACCGCTGCGGTATTGTCAAGGCAATCATCTGGCATCTGATAAATCTCAACGCTTCCATGCTCTTCATTTGCCGAAACTGCTTCTATTTCAAACAGATTCCGTTCCTCAATTGACGAAAAATCTTTCCACTCGACAGCATTCTGATAATTTTCCAATGCGCCACAAGGGACAATAACAGGGACATCTCCCACTCCATCAAATGCCTGAGCACTTGGCGGTGCTATGGGATTTTTTGAAACAATGTACTGAAAGTTATGGGTATCTGCAAAAGCAAAAGCCTGAATTTCCTGCACGGACTTTCCCAATGTCATGGAATTAAAACCATAACACATGGAGAAGGCATACGTTCCGATTTTTTTCACATGGTCGGGGACGACTAAATCTCCTGACAAACGATAACAGTTCTTAAATGCATATGTGCCAACTTCTTCCAAGCAGTCCGGCAAAAACAACTCACCATTTAATTCAGAACATTTATAAAAAGCCCCATAACCTATTGCCTTTACATAATCGGGAATCACCGAGTTTTTGCAGCCAAGTACTAAGGTGGAATCCGATTTCATAATGATGCAATTCGAATCAACGAAAAAATATGGACTATCTTCATCAATCACAAAAGACTCCCAACATGTCGAGAATGCAAGATGCCCAAAATACGACAAAGAAGCAGGAAGCGATAACGTACCTGTCATTCCTACACATCCTTCAAACGCACCTGCACCAATGGAACTCACTGAATTTGGAACAGCCAGACTTCCTGTTAAACCAGCACAATCTTTAAAAGCGGCTTGGCCAATTTTCTTCACCGAATTTGGAATGACCAGCTCTCCCGTCATCGAATTACATCCTTTAAAACCCTTCTCACCGATAGCAGTAACCTCATATTCATGTCCTTCAAATGTGACCATTGAAGGAATGGTAACATTTCCAACCGGCATCTGAGGCCCAAGATAAGGAAACATGTCTGTGTTCGGATAAGTTATTTCGACCTCATTGGCTCCTGTAATTTTGTAATACAAGGTTTGCCCAGATTCGCAAGAAGCTGAAAAATCGAAGTTTTGCGCTTCCAGAGCAAGGCTTGATGCCATAATTGCAACAATTGTAAAGAGTTTAATTACCTTATTCATAATATAGAGTTTTAATGTTTCTGCAAAATTAGAACTAATTCATAATTAAAGCAACATGATCATTCCTCAATTCTCACACCATCACAGTTTTCATAGACAAAACGCCTCGTTTCCGGCCTATTGTAAATGTAATCATTTGTCATTTCAATCGTATTATTCTGAAAGTCAATCCCATCAACGCAATACAAATTCAAAATGCGCGGGTCAAAAACACGGAACACATTATCGTGGATTTTTAGATTACGATGATAACGGCTTGCCTCGCGGTCGTTCCACAAACCCGTCCCGACGGCAATGCAGGCACTTCCCCACCCGCTGCTGCCGTAATTTCCGTTTTCAAAGACATTGCGGCAAATCTCAACATCGCGGACGCCGCCTTGTTCGTACCAATACGAGCCATCGCCCTCAAACAGAATGGAAGCCCCCGCCGAATGGAAATAGTTGCTGTCTATCACTATTTTGCCACGCGAACCAAGCAAAATGCCGCGGGCGCGATTGCATCTTATCGTACAACCTTTCAGCAGCACATCGGGATACGCATCCATTTGAGCAACAACATATTTCACTTTCACATCATCAGGCAAATCCTCGGTCAAGACAACGCGCGTATATTCCTTATTCAGTACTTCCACACTTTCAACCTGACGGGAGCAATTCGTTATAAGGCTTTCGTTATCAACGATTTCAAGATTCATTTGCGGACAAATGAAATTGAAACCAAACTGCTGCCCGTGGACATATTTCACCACGACCTGATTCGGTTTTTCGATTTCCGAAATCATCGCATAAATGCCGTGGATGTTGGTCGCATCGTCTTTCTGGTTCTCGAAAACGCAGTCAATCAGGCGAATATAACCCGAACAGTTCGAGAAATGCGTGGCATCAGCCGTGGCACTCACAATCCTGTTTTTGTCAGGCGGACAGGTAACGTTCACCTTATTCAACTCGATGTTTTCCGAACGCTGCGCAACAAAGGCCATACCGCCTGTATGATAGACATTTACATCATGAATCAGCACGTTTTTGCTGTCGCTGATAATGAAACCCGGCACAAGCCGATGGCCGCAACCAAAGACAAAAACATTGCCAACCGTGCCTTTCAAGCCTTCGTGGAAAACACGCACGTTTCCATCGGGAAGCTGCTCGCACATTTCGGTTCCGCCCACCCAATAATCATTGGCGTAATAGGCTGGTTCCCTGCGTGTTTTATCAAATTCCAAAAGGTTGTTACATTCAGGATAACCCGTAGGCTTATTGTCGAAATAAAGGCAGCCGTTGCGAATCTGATAAGGAAATTCCACCGTATCGAAACGCAAATCCACATATTTTTCGGTGACAGCCATGATTTCGCCTTCGGAATGGAACGGCGTCGTGTAATCTATCGAAATTCCTGAAACCGTAATGTCATTCGCCTCGCCAACATAAAACGGAACTATGAAACCCACAAAATCCAAATGCGTGTCATTGCCTTTAATTTCCAGATTTTCAATTCCTTCCAAATCGAAAGCAATACGTTTCAATCCTTCATCGTTGTTGCTAACATAACAATATTTTTCGTAGGCAAAATCAGGTTTCACTACAAAAAGACCTTCCGGTAAGACCAAAGCGGTTGCCTTTTCACTGCGACAGGTTTCCAACGCCGCACGAATGGCAGGCATAATGTCTTCATTGGAATTGATGTAATTTTCAAGATAGACCGTTTTTTCATCAGTTTTCTGCCGCGACTCATTCCGACAGGACACAGCGCAAGCGACAAGAATCAAACTGATTATCAAATAATTAAACTTTCTCATAAAAAATATTTCCGTCCTCCGATAAGGATAAGTTTTCGCCTATTTATTACATGATTGAATCATCATCTCGACAGGCTCAATGAGTGCTGTACTTGTCGAAAGGACCATTCTACTTCTTTGGAAAGAACGGACAGCGTTCGCCAAGGCACTGGTTGTTGCGCTGCGACCTCGAGCACACCACTTTAGTTTTCTCCATTTCCACGCCTAAGTTTTCCTTCACAAAATCGATGGCGGTGAGCACCGACAGGTAAGAATCGCGCTTACAACAACGTGGACCGCCGTGTTCGGCCACTTGCGCCAAGGCGGAGGCCGTCATCTGGTTGCTCAGATGCCACGAATCAGTGGAAAGCGGCGTGTTGCGGGTGACTATGGAAAGGAACATGCCCGTGCTGATAGTGGCACCGCAAGCTCCCCAATAGCCACAGGCACCGCCTGGAACTTCCTTGCCACGCGACATGATTTCAGTCAAAGCCTTCGGCAAATCGACCTCGCCGCCAGCATTATGATAGGCAGTAAGCAACGAGGCACCCACAAGCACATGATGCTCAGGGCCATGCATGTGGCAGAACGACATCGACATTAGCCGTTCAAGGATTTCGATAGGATTGCGCGAGGTGTCGGAGAGGCACACCGCCATAATCGAGTCCATGCCCGTAGTATGGCATTGATTGCAGACGTAATGGCCTTTGACGCAGTGCGTCTTGCTCAACTCTTTTTTGTGACAGAGCACACACTCCATCATCGTGTCTTGCGGCAGATATTCCAATGGCGCACCGCAAATGAGACATTCGTCGTTTTCCATGATCTCGAGGTTTTGTTGTTGTTCGTCCTGTTTGTTTTCCTGATGGCTGCAGGCTGTCGCGAGTCCAGCCACGAATAGCACAAGTAGCAGTAGTCTGTGTTTCATTTGAATGATATTAGCCATTCTTGAATGGTATTTTTCAAGTGGGCAAAATTAGTGAAATTGTTTTCATTTACAAATACAAATATTGCTTGATTGTATTTTTTTTTGCGGCACTAATGTAGGAAATTTGTTATTCAACACGCCAAAAGCAGTGGAAAAAGTCCATATCACATATCAAACACAAATAAAAAAACCTAACTGACTGGAAATCAATTAGGGTTGTTATGTTTTCTGTGCCCCGAACAGGAGTCGAACCTGCACACCTCTCGATATACGCACCTGAAACGTACGCGTCTACCAATTCCGCCATCGGGGCTTGGTTTGAGTGCCCAGGACAAGAGTCGAACTTGCATGCCGTAATCGGCACCACCCCCTCAAAGTGGCGTGTCTACCAATTTCACCACCTGGGCCTTAAATCGGTTGCAAAAGTACAGCTTTTTTCTTTCACCGCAAGCATTTTTTCATTTTTTTTCAGAAAAAAGTTCATCGTATCGCTTAATTTACTATTTTTGAACCGTTTAAAATTTGATATTATGTTTACGGAAAACGATAAAACTCAACTTATTGGAAGAAACATCACCGAAAATCAGGTGGAAAACCAAGTCAACAGACTGAAAATAGGTACTGCTTTTGTGCATCTCGTAGCCCCTGCAACCATAGGAAACGGCATTGTGAAGATGGATGAAGCCGAAATCAAGGCCAGCATCGAGGCTTTTGAAAGCGACAAGGAATACTATCATTTTACGAAATTCGTCCCAGCTTCAGGTGCCGCCACACGCATGTTCAAAGCCATGTTTTCGTACATCGAGAATCCTTGCGAGCAGACCTTCCCTACCGAGTTTTTCCAAAAGATTCACAATTTCGCATTTTTCGACGACCTCAACCAAGCCGTCATCAATAATTACGGTCTCAACATCGACCAGATGATGGATGCCAAGCATCATGCTGAGATTGCTGAGACCTTGTTATTAGAAAAAGGTCTCTCCTACGGCAAACTGCCCAAAGCCTTGCTGAAATTCCACCATTACGATGGATTCAACCGTCTCGCCTTGGAAGAACATTTGGTTGAGGCCGCGCGTTATGCCCAAAATACAGATGGCACGGCTCATTTGCATTTCACGGTCTCGCCTGAACACGAAGCGTTTTTCCGCGAAACCTTGGATGCACTGCAAGCACAATACGAGCAGCAATACGGCGTGAAATACATCATCAGTCTGTCGAATCAGAAACCTTCGACCGACACAGTCGCCATCGATGTGGAAGGCAATTTGTTCCGCAATGCCGACGGTAGCATTTTGTTCCGCCCGGGCGGCCATGGCGCACTGATTGAGAACCTCAACGACCTCAAGGAAGAAATCGTTTTCATCAAGAATATCGACAACATTGTGCCCGAAAAGCAATCCGCAACCACCTACTTATATAAAAAGGTACTTGCTGGTCACCTGCTGAAACTGCAACAGCAGGCTTTCGAATACCTCGAGATGCTGGATGAAGGTCTTGTTGACGACAGCGAATTAGACGAAATGATTCAGTTTGCCAAAAACGAACTGCTGATTGACGTTCCCGATTTCGTCAACGCCTACAACAACATCGAAAAAATCGACTTCCTTTACGACCGCTTCAACCGCCCGATGCGTGTGTGCGGCATGGTGAAAAACGAAGGCGAACCCGGCGGCGGCCCATTCTGGATTAAAAACATGGACGATGAAATATCACTGCAAATCGTTGAATCATCGCAGATTAACCACAACGACGAAAAGCAGGAAACCATCTTCAAATCATCGACACACTTCAACCCCGTTGACCTGATTTGCGGCTGCTGGAACTACAAGGGCGAAGCCTTCAACCTGACCGAATACGTCGATCCAAGCACCTGCTTCATTTCCAACAAGTCGAAGGACGGGCGCGAACTGAAAGCCTTGGAACTACCCGGCTTGTGGAACGGTGCCATGGCCGACTGGATTACGGTCTTCGTCGAAGTGCCGATTGAGACCTTCAATCCGGTCAAGACCGTCAACGACTTGCTGAAGGCGGCGCACCAGTGATTTGTTGTCGATTAAGCTGAATGTGTTTTCTCATCTTAAGTAACTGTTCAAAATTAAACTAAGTAGGTAAGCAAAATTAGTTTACATAAAAGGCACAATGCTTCGACATCGTCACACCCTTGGAAAAGGGTGTCAGCAAGCTATCCGCTCATTGAGCCTGTCGAAATGAGTGAATTAATGTAGTTTGTTTCCGACCACTTGCTTACTAAAAAAAGCACCCCTTTCGAGGTGCTTTTTTCATGTTATCCGTTAGGATTCTGCGATTAGAAGCTCAAACGGACATTGAGAGCTGCCGACCATGTTGAATAGGTGCTGGCATATTCGCTCCATGTTGGATTGGTGAATTCGTACTGATAGTCGCCTTCTGAATTCTTGGAATACTTCAAGATGTCTGAGCTGCTGAGTCTCTGCATGTTGCCCCAGCCTCTGTAGATGAGGTTGGCAATGTTGTTGACATCGATACCGAATGACAGCTTTTCACCGCCGTTGAACTTGATGGTTCTTTCGTACTTGAAGTTGAATGTATGTCTCCAAGGAGCGATTGCGCCGCCACGTTCTGCATATTCACCACGGTGATTATTCAAATACTTATCCTGCATGATGAATTGGTTGAAATCTTCAGCATTTTCTTCGCTGACGAATGGCATTTCTGAGAGTTCGGTCTCAGTTGGGATGTAAATCAAGCTGTTGGCACCGCCGTCACCATTGACATTTGTAGTCATAGTGTAGCTGTAACGGGTGTAGCTGTAGCTGCCGATGTAAGCGTGGTTGAAGCCTTCGTAGTAGAGTCCGATGGTTTCAGTTGAGCGTTTGCCGCTAGGCCATGTCCAACCTACGTTGAAGAGGATACGGTTAGGAGAAACGTATGAGCTGTAGCCGAGTTCCTGTGAGTTTGAACCATTTACGCCAAAGGTGTTGGTGTTGAAAGCTGAAGTGACTTGGTCGCCAATACCATCAATGACGTTCTTGCCATTTGAATAGGTATAAGCAGCCATGAGGTTAAGACCGCAGTCGAAATCTTTGCTTAACTGAGCGGTTCCGCTATAGTAGTAGCCTTTATTGTCGCTGTTAGTAATATAATAAGGTGTGACAGGCTTGCCAAGAGAGTTTAAGATACCTTCTGAAACCCAGTTGTCTCTTTCTTCTGGTTCACCTAGAAGTTGAACAGCATCACCTTTAACAATGCCGAGCTTGGTAACAGCAACCGAAGTGATGTCCTTGTTGTAGATGCCTTCCAAGGTAGCCTTGATACCGCCAGGAAGTTTAGCATCCAATGCCAATGATGATTTCCATGTTTGAGGCATCTTGAGATCCTTGTCCATGATGGTAGGTGATTGTGGAGCAGGAAGGTCGCCGACAAAGAGGTTGTCGCTGTTGGCAGCGATGATGGCATCAGGAGATGTAGCGAAAGTTACGTCTTCATTAGTGGTGATGTATTGGTTCTGCATGCAGTTGGAGTTACCAACGGTTGAAACGATCCACACGAATGGGAGACGGCCTGTGTAGAAGCCGCTACCGCCACGGAGGATAAGGCTACGGTCGCCCATGAGGTCCCAGTTGAAACCAATGCGTGGCGAGAAATTCAGACGAGCGTTTGGCATGTCGGCTGTCGAGAGACCGCTGATGGTGTTGTTGCCATCGGCCAAAGCGTGGTGAACGATTTCGGTAGCACCTGTTTCTGGATCGGTAACTACTGTTTCATCCCAACCATTGAGGAATTGATTATTCGTGTTGTAAGAAGCGATTGAAGGATAGGTAGGAACTTCAAGACGGAGACCAACTGAGAGGTTGAATCTTTCGCTGAGGCTCATTTCATCTTGCAGATAGAGTGAATATTGCAAATACTTGAATGAAGGATAAACCTGATCGTGGTTTTCGTTGTTACCGTATGTGATTGCGAAAGCAGCAGGAGTAGCCAGGTTTACGAAATCATTCCATGAATTGTAGACATAGTAACCGGCACCACCTTGCATGTAGCCGTTTTCAGTCTTGTTATATTCAAACTGAGCGCCGAGGACGAAATTGTGAACGCCAGTGAGATAGCTAAGTTCGTCAGTGAACACAGCGGTCTTAACGTCGCGGAGGTTGCCGTAAGTGAATGGGTCAGGACCGAATGAAGTATAAACAGCTTTTGTGCCATCTTCAAGAGGTTCAAGAATATCGACGGTTGGGAAAAGGTCGCCAACGTAGCTGCGAGGTTCATCTTGGTGTGAATAGGTGGCGCGGAACATGTTGTGCAAGCGGCCTGAGAGGAATGAAGAGTTCAATTCAGCTGCAACTGAAGCGAAGTTCTGTTCCTGGAAGTAACGTGAGCTTTCGAAGTACAAAGCGTAATCGGAAGTACGGCCATAGGTGTTACGGTTGTAAACGCTGCTTGGCAGTGGGCTGATGGAGCTTGAAGGAGTTGATGAATACTTGTTCTTAACCAAGCTGTAACGGACATTCAACTTGTTGTTGTCGTTAATGTTCCAGTCTACACGAGCCAAGAGTTTAAGGTCAGGAGTGCTCATTGAGTAATTCTGGTAACGGCCTGGATCGTAATTGTAGTGAGTGTTCAGATAATCCTTGATTTCGTCCATTCTCTCAACGGTTGGTCTGTTGTATTGAGTGGTGCCACCCCAATCGTCTCCTTCATGCAGACGGGCAAAGTGGTTCTGACCTGGGTCTTTATCACTCTGGAATTCAAAGTTGACGAAGAAGAACAACTTGTTCTTTACGATAGGACCGCCAACGGAAACGCCAATGGTGTTGTCTAAGGTTTCGGAAAGTTTCAATTTGTCAGGGTAGTTGCCCATAGCGTCTTTCTTACCGAACTTTGTACCAACGAGACCGTCGTTGTTGAAGTAGTCGTAGATGCTGACGTGAATGTCGTTAGTACCACTCTTGGTAACGGCATTGATAGAACCACCGGTAAAACCGCTCTGACGGACATCGAAAGGAGTGACATTGATGGTCATCATTTCGAGAGCATCAAGTGAAATCGGGCTACCACCTGCAGGAAGGTTGCTGCCGATACCGAAGGCATTGTTGAATGCAGCACCGTCAACGGTGACGTATGACTGACGGTAGTTACCGCCACCAACTGCGAAACCGTTTGATGTTGCAGCAGCCTGAGGTGTCAGAGCCAAAACATCGTTCAGGCTACGGCTAACTGTTGGAAGGGTGTTGATTTGCTCGGTGCTGATGGCTGTTGTTGCGCCGGCACGGTCGCTGTCCATTCCGTTGGAAATGGCTTCGGCCGAAATAGTGACTTCGCCCAAGCCGACTGCTTCTTCTTTCAGGATGACGTTCAAAATCTTGTTCTCGCCAAGAGTAGCGGTAACACCTTCGTGAACGTTGGTCTGGAAACCGACCATGCGAACCTCAACTTTGTAAGGACCGCCAGGACGGACGTTAAGCAAACGGTATAAACCGTGCTGGTCAGCTACAGCATAGTACTGTGAGCCTGAGGGTGTGTGTGTTGCAACAACAGTAGCACCTGGTAAAACGCCTTTCTTTTCGTCGGTCACTTTACCGCTGATGCTTGATGTTGTCACCTGTGCCATCATTGTGATGGAGGCAATCATTGCCACGAAAAAAGTAAGTAACTTTTTCATAGTGAATAATTTAATGTTAATAATTAGGTTGTTTTAAGTGTATTCATTTTAATAAAATGTATTGCAAAGATAGGAAAATGATTGAAGCAAAAAAAATTTTTCTGATAACTTTGAAAAAAATAATCAACAATGGCTGTTGATAACTTTTTTAGAATTTAGTAATCAATTGATATTTAATTTTTTAGATTAACATAATTTAGGATTGATTTGTTTTTTAAACTTGCTCAAAACTTCCAAATTGCTTCAATTTTCAAATCAGTCTTGTGATTGCCTTTGATGAGTGTCGGACCGCTGCTGATTTCATCTTTGTTGGAATAAATGGTGCGACCGATGCGTGCGTAAATGCTGAGTGAATTGAATAACTTAACGTGACCTAACAGATAGATTCTCATGCCTTTGTCATAGAGTGATGGCACCGAAAACGAATATAAAACATCGCTTTCGTAGGCATAAATGCGGCTGTTGTAATCATCTGTGTCGAAAACGGCATAACGGAACGAGAGCGAATAGGGCTTGCCAACGGGCTTGTAGGCCACATCCTGGCAGATGAAAAATCCATTGCTGTTGGTCTGGTCATCATTGTAATAATGCTCATAATCAGCACGATTGCCCAATGACCAATTTTCGCCAATCTTGTAATTGATATTGAAACGCACGGAGTTTTTCGTGTAGAAAATCGGGTAATGCAAAAACACAAAGGCATCGGTGGAGTTTTTCATCTTCGTCTTTGAACGCAAGACCAAATTCCAGCTTGCCCTGCGGCTGACTTGGTGAGAGAGTTTGGCATAATAATCATGTCCCCAACTTGGTGTGTAGACCTGACTTGTGAGCCATGTCATGCGGAAGAAGTCGGTGTAAACCAACAAGTTCCAATAAGGTGCAAGGGCAGCCTGTACGCCGAAATAGATGCCTTCTTCGCCTTGTCCGCGACTGCTTTCAGCGTAGGCATTGGAGAAAAGATTCTGGTATTTTTTGTCGTAATTGCGGTAAAACAGCGTGAAATTGATGTAACCGGTAGGCCGCGCCGTTATGCCGACCAGTCCGGCAAAGGCTTTGTTATCGCTCATGGCGGCTTCACCGAAAAAGGCGAATTTGTTTTTCACATATTTGATGTCAATGCCTTGATTGGTAAGCTGTTTGCCTTGAAAATAGAACTGGTTGAAATGGCTCGGCTGCAAAAGCAGTTCCGCGCTGAGGCGTGTGTGATGAAGGGTGTAACCGATTTCCAGATGGCTGTTGGCGTAGGCAATATGGCCGCCAAATACCTGCTGACGGATGGCGTTTCTATCCAATAATTCTCCGATAGTGCGGTGATAGCCAGTCTCTTGCAGACTACTGACCATCTCGGTTTCGTTCAACGAATCGGCAACGCTGATGTTGGCGTCGATTTTACGGTTGGAGTAGAACAACGTGCCGTAAAAGTCTTTGTGATGCAAGGTGACGGCAGCGCCACGGAAATAGCCGAATTCAGTTGTTGAGGTCTTTGGTTTCAGGCCGCGACTTTGTTTCATCACCGAACTGCCATCGACTGTCTTGCCGAAACTCATGCCTGACCAAAGCGTAAGTCCTTGACCGAAAGAGAGTTGGTAATCGCCCAAAGCCACATCCTTGACAATGCCTAAGTCGTTGGCATAAACGTGAAAACCGTAAATGTCAAAGCCTTTGTGATATTTGTCGCCCAAAACCGACTTGATGGTATCGCTGATTTTGTCGGTGAAGAACATTTCGCCCGGGTCTTTTTCGGCGGCAAAGCCAAAACGAATTTTATTCCTGTAATTATAGGTATACTTGATTTGATATTTCTGCGGACTGCCCAAGAAATGTTGTCCTTGGTGTTCAAGCATTTCCTCGTCGTCAACATCTTCATAACCTTGCTGGTCTTCAAGCACTTGCTCGTAACGCGCCACAATCTGATGCTTGCCGTATTTGGCCATTTTCTGTAAGGTTACTTTCTCTTTCGAATTGTCGGCACCTGCGTAAACGATGGATTTGATGATGCTAACCGTCTGTTCGTCAAAGCCTTCCACCATTTCCAATTCATCGAGGAAAAGGAAATCGCCGTAGAATTTGCGGTAGTTTTTCAGGGCTTCGTACTGAAACACGTTGATGAGGCGCAATTCCAGCAGGTTGACGATGTCGTCGCTATTGATGTTGATAGGATTTTCGCTGTAAAAAATGTAGTTGTCAAGCAGTTCTTCGTAATCGATTTCGTCTTCGGTTTCCTCAGCCAGACGTTCAACTTGCTCGATAAGCAGTTGATTCAAGGCATCTGACGACAAGGAATCGACAGCAATCTGAGCCGAAGCGACACTTGAGATAAAAGCAAATAATATGATGACAATCAGTTTTTTCATTATTTGCCGATATTAAAAATCATACCTACGTTTATGCCTGCGCCTAATACCTGATGCATCTGTGCGCCCACATTAATTTCGACAATTTTAATCTGGTAGCCGAGGCCGAAAGTCAGCAGGCCTTGCTGCTCGAAACGGTCGGTGCCGATTTGTGCGCCGGCGCGGATATAGAAATCCTTAACGGCTTCATATTCAAGTCCTCCACGAAAAGCGAAACCTTCAAAATCAGTGTTCTTTTCAACTTCGAGTTGAGCGATGAAATTTTTTGTGAATTTGTAATTGGCACCAAAACGGAAAACGATAGGCAGTGGTTCCTGATTGATGGTTTGCTTCAACGTGAATCTTGACGGATTGAAAATATATGTTCCAAGTGTCAGTTTATCAGTGACTTTCGATTGAATACCTAATTCAAAGGTTAAAGCGCTTTTGTTGCCGTATTCTTCTGCAATCTTCAGCAGGCAGTAGTCCAATTGCAATCCGATTTGAAGGTAACGACCGAAACTTCGGGCGTAGGCCAAACCGATTTTGTTTTCATTGAAATTGCTTGAGCCATATTGGTTGAAACTCACACCGATTGTGCCCATATTGAGCGGCACGGCAAAGGCCGCGCTTTTGTCAGCCGTTTCGGGCAGCATCCATTGGTTTTGGTAATAGAGGCCGAGGCTCATCTTTTGCAGTTCGGCCAGTCCCGCAGGGTTGTTTTGCATGGCCCAGATGCCTTGCGAGGCGACGCACGAATTGCCCATAGCTGCCGCGCGACCGCCAACGGGATGAATGAAATCGTAAGCAAAAAGGCTGTTGCCCAAAGTCAGTATGATAAGGAGGAGGTAAAGTCTTTTCATTTAAAGATTTGTTTTGATTCCACAAAATTACAAAAAGAATGGCAATTGCCAACGGAATATGGAAAAATGTGTAATTTTGCGAAAAAATCAGCGAAATGGAAAATCAAGACATCAGATGGAAGCAGCGGTTTGACAATTATCACAAGGCTTGCGCAAAAATTCGTGAGTTGGTTGATTCAAAGCGTGACATCGAAAGCTATTCGGAACTGGAACGGGAGGGACTGATTCAGCGTTTTGAATATACATACGAATTGGCTTGGAAGGTAATGCAGGATTATCTGATTTACAAAGGATACACGTTCACTTCCGGACCTAATGGTACACTTCAGATGGCTTTTGAAGATGGCTTGATTGCGCATCACGATGCTTGGCGGCGTATGGGTATTGCCCGAAATGCCACATCTCATGTCTATAATGAGGAAGAGGCTTTGGAGATTGCCAAAAGCATCTTGACGGAATACGGCTCGCTACTGATTGAATTTGATGATATGATTTTATCAATAATAAGCAATAACTGAAATGTACGGATTGAGTGACGAAACGGTGAAAGCCTTGTGCTCGGTGTTTGCCCGCTACGACAATATCGAGAAAGTGCTGCTTTTCGGGTCGCGGGCAAAAGGCAATTTCCGTGAAGGTTCTGATATTGACTTGGCTTTGTTCGGGAAAGACATCACCTTTAGCCAGATTTTGGACATCAAAGTCAGGATTGAGGACTTGGCTTTGCTGTATTCCGTTGATTTGGTGAATTTTGAAAAATATAAAGACTATCCGATAGGAGAGCATATCCTTAGGGTGGGACAACCTTTTTATACTGCATGATATGGACGGACTTTCAATCATATTAATCATTGTATCCATTCTGTTGATTCTGGTGGGTTTGGTCGGGGCAGTCGTTCCTGGCATTGCCGGAACGCCTATCAGTTTTCTTGGTTTGCTGGCTTTGTCGTTTGTCGATGGCATTGATTATTCCACGCGCTTTCTCGTCATTATGGGCATTATCGGAGCCATCGTCTTCACGCTCGATTATGTCGTTCCGGTGTGGGGAACGAAGAAATTCGGCGGCACAAAAGCTGGCGTGCGCGGCAGTACTATCGGCTTGATTTTAGGCCTTTTGATAACGCTGTTTTTCCCCATCGGATTTATTGCGGTGCTGGCTGGCCCGTTTATTGGGGCTTACATCGGCGAGAAAAACAACGGCACGCCCGACAATCTGGCATGGCGCTCAGCCTTCGGCTCTTTTGTCGGTTTCTTGGCTGGCACATTCGTTAAGATTGTCTACGGCTGCGTGTGTATTTTCTATGTGGTGAAGGACTTGGTGGGGCTGATTTGAAAATGGATTATTCCTCCAAGCCATGCATTTTTGCTTTCCTTCTTTCTTCTTTTTGTTCCTGTCTAAGATAGGCTTTGAATTTCCTATTCATTACTCTTTGGTGATGCCTGTTATACCATGCGCTATTTTCGAATTTAAATTTCTGATAGTTAATATCGAATTGTATGACGGTATTTGGCAATAGTTTTTTTATGGCTTTCTTTTCAGCCCGAGAAGGCTCTACATCGAAGATGATAGTGTCAATTGTGGTTGTTATTTCATTTGGCATATTGGTGACAGTCCTATAGGCAGGTTTTCTTGAAACTAATTCTCGATGTTTATTCTCAATATTTAATATGTTGATGCTATCCAAGCCTTCAATGTATTCGTAGAAACAGTTGTCTTTATCAACACTAACACTGACAATTAGAGAAGAATCGTTTTTTAGAGCGTATCTTATATCACGGGATAAAACACTCAAATTGGTATGACCTTTCTGATAACAAGCAGTGTTAATATAAATTCTTCTAGTTTGTTTATACCAGTTCAGAATCTTGTTCCGCTCTTCAGTGCTGATAGCCCCGTATATACTTAATTCATCAATTTTTTTCGTTTCCATCCATTCTGGCATGTAAACACTGTCCATGAACCTTAGATTTAGCGAGTGGAAATAATCAAATCGGTTGAGCACATCGGGCACGTCCTTAATGACAAGAGTGCCCCAGCCATGTTCGGTTGCATTTTTTATTTTATTGTAATCCAGGTTGTTGTTGTCAATTTTGCGTTTAACAAACCATCCAATCTTTGGCGTTAAGGCGAAGTCGGAATTGCTCTGTTCTAAACCGATGAAACCGGCACAAAGTTCCACCATGGTTTCCTCACCGGTCGAAATATTAATCACTCTGACATCGGCTGAGGCAAGTTCACTGGGAAGGGTAGTTATAATCTTGTTGTCAGGAATACTTTTGAAATAGGTACGTTTACCAATTGCATTGTAAGGGAAAAATTTGATAATCCATCCGTCAATGAGGTTGGGAGCGAGGTAGCCTTCTTGTGAATGTGTCCTGAACATGGCTTTCCAAAAATCTGTGTCGATGTTGCCTTTGGATGCCTCGATGAATTGTTTAAGGATGGGCTTTAATTCGTCAATCCACCAATCCAGTTGATATTGGCTAAGGAAAACGGCCTTGTCATAGACTTTCTGCCAGTCGTCTGGAGTGCCCAAAAGTGTGATTTCGGGAATGCCGCATCCAACAACAGGGTAAACGTAATCAAAAAAGTTTTGTACGGCTTCCATCAGGGTAACTTCGGTGGCAATCAGTTCGGTAGACGTTGTAGTGGAAAAATCGGCCATGATGGTTTCGGCAAGGTCGCCTTTGGTATTTTCCTTGATTTGTTGCGTGAACTGAGGAATAGCATTCGCCCAATTGATTTGCTTTATGTCTTCTTCTCCATTGCTTACCACTAACGACATTCTTCCTTCAAAATCAACAATTTGGTCTCTCAATTCCTCGGAGTTCGCGTTGACATGTTGCGAAAAGCCTTGGCAGATGAGCAGCCAAATCATATCGGGCGAAAGCACGAAAGGACGGTGGTGGATGAAGGCTTCATACATTCCATTGAAGAAGGGGTGCGTGTCGTAAAAAAAGACAAGCGAGTCGGGAATGTCGCAGTTGGCTAACAAAAGGTCTTCCTTCTCAATATCAGAAATTGAAATTCTTGAGGTTTTTGCGGCCAAATAGTCAATAACCCTCTGACTGTCGGTCAGGTCAAGCAGCGCTTCTGGCTTGCTCAATTCTTCGACCTTGAATGTAATTCCGTTCTGGGCAAATGAAAACAAAAAGTTGAATGTGATAAACAAGGTAATAAATATCTTTTTCATAGCAATTTATAATTAGAGTTTCGTCGGCAAATATAGGTAAAAAGAAATAAACTCCAACTGCACGCGAAAAATTCTTATCTTCGCAGTCCGATATTTAAGCAATCAAAATGACAAACGACGAACTGAAACAAAAAGCCACTCACATCCGCGAACTGATTCTGACTTCCCTGACGGAAGCAGGTTCGGGTCATACGGGTGGTTCAATGGATTTGGTGGATATTTTCACGGTATTGTATTTCAATCATTTGCGTCACAAACCCGACAATCCGAAATGGGAAGACCGCGACAAGGTGATTCTTTCCATCGGACATACGGCGCCGGTCTTGTATGCGACTTTGGCGGTTGCGGGTTATTTCCCCGAAGCGGAAATGATGACCTTGCGCAAAATGGGAAGCCGTTTGCAGGGACATCCGAGTTATGAGTTCCAACTGCCTGGTTTGGAGTCTTGTTCGGGTTCTTTAGGACAAGGTCTGGGCGTGGCTTTGGGCATGGCATTGGCAGCCAAGATGGATGGCAAGCCAAACCGCGTGTTCTGCATCATGGGCGATGGCGAGCAGCAGGAAGGAAGCGTGTGGGAATCGGCAATGGCGGCGGCACATCACAAAACGGATAACCTTTGCGCCATCATCGACAGAAACCGCCTCCAGATTGACGGCGGAACGGAGCGAGTCATGGCCATCGACCCGCTGAAAGACAAATGGTTGGCTTTCGGCTGGAATGCCATTGAAATTGATGGCCACGACCTGAGCCAAATCAAGATGGCTTTGGATATGGCCGACAAGATGCAAGGCAAGCCGACGGTCATCATTGCCGATACCGTGATGGGCAAAGGCGTGAAATCCATCGAAGACAACAACAAATGGCACGGCAAAGTGCCGACAAAAGAACAATTGGGAGGATTTATTGATGAACTATATTAATAAGGGAAATAAAGCCACGAAAACGGGTTTCGGCGAAGGCGTTTTGGCGGCAGCTCAGGCCAATCCAAATGTCGTCGGACTTGGTGCCGACATCACCGCATCGGTTGGCATGAATCTTTTTGCAGAGGCGTTCCCTGTGCGTTTCTTCTCGATGGGCATTGCCGAGCAGGATTGCGTGGCGACGGCTGCGGGTCTTGCCTTGAGTGGCAAGGTGCCTGTGTTCAGCACATACGGCGTTTTTGCCGCACATCGTGCCAACGACCAAATCCGTATTTCGGTGTGTTACAACAATGTACACGTCATCATCGGTGGTGCTCATGCTGGCGTTTCGGTCGGTCCCGATGGTGCAACGCATCAGGCTTTGGAAGACATCGCCACGATGCGCGTATTGCCCAACTTGACCGTGATTTCGCCTTGCGATGCCACGCAGACCAAAATCGCGGTGCAAAAAGCCATCAATGAACTCGATGGACCGGTTTATATCCGTTTTGGCCGTGAGGCTGTGCCGGATTTCACCGATGAGAATCAGGACTTTGAAATCGGCAAGGCGCAAGTGTTGCGCGAAGGCCGTCAGATAACTATCGTTGCTACGGGCCACGAAGTGTGGGAAACCTTGAAAGCCGCTGATATGTTAGAGACGATGGGACTTTCCGCTAAGGTTATCAATATGCACACTATCAAGCCTTTGGATGGTGATATTTTGCTGAAGGCGGCAACGGAAACCCGAATGATTTTCACTGTTGAGGAGCATCAGATTGCTGGCGGTTTGGGTAGTGCCGTAGCGGAATTTTTGGCTGAGCATCACCCGATTCGTGTGGTGCGCATCGGCATGAATGACCGTTTTGGCGAGTCGGGACAGGCCTCGGCTTTAGTACATAAATACAACCTCGACGCGGCAGGTATTCTGAACCGTATCGTTTACGAATCGTCACGCGACGACCTAAGCATGTTTATTCCTAAAATGGGGAAGCCTTTCCCGACTTATCCGCGTAAACTTTACACCAGCAAGGAACTTTATGCCGGTTACGATTATCATGACGAGTCGACTTTTGAAACGTGTTATGATACAAAGGTTTATCGTCATTATCTCAACTTTGGAAAACAGGATGTCATGGATGTGCGTGAGACTTTGGCACGCTCGTTACATGATCATTTTATTTCTTATAGCCTTCATCAGCTGCTTGATATTTATGAAGAAAAAATGGTTGTCGGCCTTATGGGCGGCCATGCCAAACGCCGCGATGATCCTGATTATCGGCAGATTGTGTTTTTAAGCAAAAAGCTCACCGAAATGGGTCGTCTGATGGTTACAGGCGGAGGCCCTGGCGCTATGGAAGCCACGCATCTTGGCGCATGGATGGCGGGTAGGAGCGATGAGGAAGTCAATGAGGCTGTTGATATGCTGATGCCGTCGCCTACGTTTAAGGATGAAGGCTGGCTTCGTCGCTCGTTTGAGGTGATGGAACGTTTCCCATTGCAGACAAATTACCGTAGTCTTGCCATCCCGACTTGGTTCTACGGTCATGAACCAACCGCACCTTTTGCCACGCATATTGCAAAATATTTCGACAACAGTGTGCGCGAAGATGGCATTGTCACCATTGCCATGGGTGGCATCATCTACACGCCGGGCAGTGCGGGCACCATGCAGGAAATCTTTCAGGATGCCGTGCAAAACCATTATGAGACACTGGGGTATGCCAGCCCGATGATTTTCATGGGCAAGGATTATTTCACGAATTGTCTGCCTGCCTACAAGTTCCTGAAAACCATGAGTGAAAAGGGATTGTACAACAACATGTATCTTACCATTAGCGATGATAACGATGAAATCATTGATGCCCTCGTGAAGTTTAAGGAAGCTGATGAGCATTAACAAAAAAACACTATTGCTTAAAAAAAACGACTGCAATGTGTTGAATTATAAAAAATTACGCCATAACAAAATATCAGTTTACTGATTTGGCAAAGACATTATGATTCATCAATTTTTGGATAAAAACATGGAGACGTTTCCTGAAACGTCTCTATATGTTTTTATTAGAATCAGGAGAATCTGTAAATTGGAAGCATAAAACACTTGTAATCAACAGCTAAAAGAATCATCAACCACAATGATATGATTTCTATTAATTTCTCTTGAAAAGCATTAAATGGTCAACGGAAACCATGGCCGCCAAAGCCTCAACCAGAACAGCGGCCCTTGGAACGGCACACACATCGTGACGACCTTTTATTAAAAGAGTACGCTCCTTCCCTACTTCATCGACTGTTTGCTGAGGCAAAGCAATTGACGGAATCGGCTTGAAAGCCACATTGAAACTCACCGTTTCGCCATTCGTGATGCCACCCTGAATGCCGCCCGAATGATTGGTCAACGCATGGATTTTCCCATCCTCACAGACAAAAACATCGTTACATTCCGAACCTTTCATAGCTGCCATGGCAAAACCATCGCCATACTCAAAGCCTTTCACGGCAGGAATGCTGAACATGGCCGCTGCCAAATCAGCCTGAAACTTGTGGAACATCGGTTCGCCCAAACCAGCAGGCAAATTCTGAATATCGCAATGGATTATGCCGCCAACCGAATCACCATTTTTCCGAGCCTGTTCCACATCACCCATTGAGGCGATTTCCGCATGAATGGTAATTTTCTTCTCCAACAGCAATTGTTTTGCGATTGCGCCGGCAACCACAATCGGCAAAGTGCAACGTGCCGAAGCACGGCCACCGCCACGCCAGTCACGGATGCCGTATTTCTGCTGATAGGTGAAATCGGCATGTGAAGGACGGAAAACATTTTTTAGGTCGTCATAATCAGACGACTTGCAGTCTGTGTTTCTGACCAAAAATGCAATCGGTGTGCCCAAAGTAACGCCATCAAGTATGCCGGAAAGAAACTCCACCCTATCGGCTTCCTTACGTTGCGAATCGGTTTGCGTTTGTGCGGTTGACCTACGTTTCAGTTCGCTTTCAATCAGGCCGAAATCGATTTTAAGTCTTGACGGGCAGCCGTCAATCACGCCGCCGACGGCCGCTCCGTGCGATTCGCCGAAAGTGGTCAATGTGAAAAGATTTCCTATCGTGTTTGCATTCATGCGGCAAAAATAATAAAAGCTGCCGATTTTGCGACAGCTTATTGAGTGAAAAACAACTGTCCGACAACAAGTCGTCAGGATCCGAAACATGGATTGAGTCATTCTGCAAGCGCGTGTTGGGCACTTTTTCAACCGTCCACACTTGTTGGGCGAAAGAATATACTGGCAATAGCAGAAAAAGCAATGCCAGCAGGCTGATTCGGTTTGTTGAAGCTTTCATTTTGAGCAGCAAAAGCACCCCTTTCGAGGTGCTTTTTTGAGTTGATGACATGTAAACTATTAATCTTCAGCGATTTTCAGCTTGGCTTCAAGCACCTTGAGGTCACTCTTGGCCTTGTTGATCTTCTTTTCGTATTCGGCACGCATCAGTTCCGAGTTCTTGCTGTTGGAGAAGAAACCGATGTTGTTTTCCAACACAGCGATTTCGTCACGCAGTTTCTGAATCCTGTTCTGCAAATTGGTGCGTTCTCTTCTCACCTTGTCGTGACCTTCCGGATCATCCTTCAAGCCAGCCATCATTTCGCGGTATTCGTTGGTCGAAGCTTCGTCCTGATTCTTTCTCATGGTATCGAAGAAACCATCGATGAGACCTCTGAATTCCTTATTAATGGCATCCTTGACTTTCATCGGAACGTGACCAATTTCGAGCCAACGGCGCTGGAAACCTTTCAGGGCTTCCATGTTCTCGTTACGGCTTGTGCCCAGTTCAAATGCTTTCACTTCTTCGAGAAGTGCTTTCTTAGCTTCAAGGTTAGCATCTTCTTCACCTCTCAAACCACTGAAATGTTCTGACTTACGGTTGAAGAAAGCATCGCAGGCAGCGCGGAAACGCTTCCAAATCTTGTCGGCATGACGCTTCGGAACTGGACCGATGGTCTTCCATTCTTCCTGCAATTTCTTCAGTTGTTCGGAAGCCTTCTTCCATTCCGTCGATTCCATAAGTCCTTCTGCCTCAATGCAGATTTGGGTCTTACGTTCGAGGTTTTCGGTCTGTTGGTCTTTCAAGGTTGAGAAATACTCCTTTTTTTGGGCGAAGAAACTGTCCATGGCCGATTTAAAGCGAGTCCAGACTTCTTCGTTTTCCTTCTTGGCGGCTGGACCGACAGTCTTCCAAACCTGGAACAATTCCGTCAATTCCGTCGATTTCTTCTGCCAAGCGTTGATACTGTTATATTCGCCATTTACAATCTCCTCGGCTTTTTCACAAAGAGCGGTCTTTGTCTGGAAATTACCGTTCTGTTCCTCGGCAATCTTTGCGAAATGATCCCTGCGGATTTGGTTTATCTTGTCGGTGGCAGCCTTGAAGCGTTCCCAGATTTCGTCTTTCTTTTCCTGCGGCACTGGACCAATTTCCTTCCACTGTTCGTGCAGTTTCTGCAATTCCTGGAATGCCTTTGTCAGCGACTTTTCGTTCAGCAGTTCTTCCGCCTTTTCGCAAAGGTCGACTTTCAGATCAAGGTTCTTCTTCATGTCAAGGTCGCGCAACTCACGGCCAATTCTTACCTTATCAAAGAACTGTTCGACAAGGAAATGATATGTATTCCAAAGATTTGCATTCTCGGTTGCCGGCACCTGACCGATTTCCTTCCAACGGTCTTGCAAAGCGCGGAATTCATCGTATGTCTTCTTCAGCGATTCATCGGAAGCAATCATTTGCTTGAGGTCTTCAAGCAGAGCCTGTTTCTTGGCGAGGTTTTCAAGTTTCTGAGCCTCAAGAAGTTCGTTCTGATGGGCTTTGTTTGACTTATAAATGCCGAAAGCCTCATTGAAACGGGTTTCAAAGGCATCTTCAGCATGACGGAAAGCATCCATTTCGCCACCGCCCTGAAGGAACTGCTCGATTTCGCGGTCCAGGTCTTCCTTGTTCAACTTATTAAAATGAATTCTGATGGCTGCGACTTTATCCTTAATCTTCGCCAAATCCACTTCCTTGACGGTTTCTTCAAGCATTTCAACGAGTTGCTCTTTCGTTAGGCCTTCAAGATTGAAATCCGTTTCAAGAGCGGCTTCATCTTCTTCGGCTTCAGTCAGTTCGAGCATTGGAAGTTCTTCTTCCTGACTGACTAAAGTTGAAACCTTCACATCGACCTGTCCAGGCAAGATGCTGGATTGGATTAATTCGACGATTTTTTCTTTTTCGTTACCATCAATGGCGTTTTTCAGTTCATTCTCAACATTCTGATTCTGAATGTTTTGATTCAATTGTTCATTGTTTTCCATATCAATTCATTTTAGTATTATCAAGGAATAATCCTGACATAAGTTGTTCAAATAAGTGCGCAAATATAAGAAGTTTTATCAAGCAAAAAGAAAAAATCATTTTTTTGGTAATTATTTATTTATGCCGCTCCAAGCCATAACAAACCAGCCAATCTTACATTTGCACCGTCTACACCTTTATTTATAAAAGGAAGTGAGCAAAATTAGTTTACATTCTGAATCAACGGTTATGGGTGATTCTGACGCTTAGACATTTGGACATTTGGACGCTTTGGGCATTAAGACAATTTACTGACTGATAACCGATAACCAATTCATGTTGCAATTTAATTTTGAACAGTTACCTTATAAGTAATTGTTCAAACCATAGCTTCAATTTAGATTTCAGGGCTGCGAGATTCCGCTCACTGAAATTATCGGATAGGCTAACCGCATTCCAGTGACCTTGCCGCCTCGTATCCAAAGTCCGAAACTAACTGCCAACAGACAATTTTACACCAAGAAGTGGGAAAATGTTTTCCATCACCAGCAATAAAACAAGCTAATTGACATGCTTTCATCAGGCTTTTCGTTGAACAAATTAACGCTAAAGCCACGAAAACATCGATTTATGCAAAACAAAGCGGATTTTCTTCAATTTTCAATTCACTGATTAACAACGAATAAATAAGTTTTTCAAAAAAAAATAATAAAAATGCTTGGAGGTAAAGGAAAAAAGCCTACTTTTGCACTCGCAATTCAGACCTGGAGAGGTGGGTGAGTGGCTGAAACCAACAGTTTGCTAAACTGTCGTATCCCGCAAGGGGTACCGGGGGTTCGAATCCCCCCTTCTCCGCTGGAACTTTGAAATCGGGGTATGGCGCAGTCCGGCTAGCGCACCTGCTTTGGGAGCAGGGGGTCGAAGGTTCGAATCCTTTTGCCCCGACAATGAAAATCAAGGAGTTACGAAAGTGACTCCTTTTTTTCGTTCATACCATTTGCCCATACGATTGGGGAAAACTGGACACACAGAAAATAAAGATTTAAAGCTGGCGTACTATCAGCATGAGGAGAACGCTGCTCTGGCCAAGGCTGATATGGAAGAGTTCGCGTTACAGTACACCATAGAAATCCGACAGGCGAACCCAATCATCGGAGGTATGAAGATGTGGCACATGTATCGCAAGGTGTTCAGCTTCGGCAATGCGAGAAACTTGTGTCCTAATAAGAAATCCGCCTGATTGCTCAAGCGGATTCCTTTTTGTATTCTTACTTATGAATGAATTACAAGACTTAGTATGCCTTGGCGAAATAGACGCGCATCTTGGCCGGTTTGCCGGAATAGACATCCACGCCTTCTTCTTCCTTGACATCCAATGGAATGAATCGCAAAGTGGCCTTAGTTTCTTCCTTAATCTTCAGTTCGGTTTCGGTGGTGCCATCCCAGAAAGCGTGTACGAAACCACCCTTCTCCACCTGAGCCTTGAATTCGTCCCAAGTGTTGACATCGAAAGTGTGTTCGTTGCGGTAAGTCAAAGCCTTCTGATAAAGATTACTTTGGATGACATCCATCAGTTCGACGACATGAGCATCGATACCTGCAAAGGCAACCGATTCCTTAGTCATGGTGTCGCGGCGAGCCAGTTCGACAGTGCCGTTTTCCACATCGCGAGGGCCGACTGCCAAACGAACCGGAACGCCCTTGAGTTCCCACTCGTGGAACTTGAAACCAGGCTTCTGGGTGTCGCGGTCATCATATTTCACGCGCAAGCCCTTGGCTTCCAGCTGAGCCTTGATTTCGAGGCAACGGCTGTTGACCTTTTCGCGTTCTTCATCGGTCTTGTAAATCGGGACGATAACAACCTGAATAGGAGCGATTTTTGGAGGCAGCACAAGGCCATCGTCATCGGAATGCGACATGATGAGCGCACCCATCAGACGGGTTGAAACGCCCCATGACGTAGCCCAAACATATTCCAATTTGTTTTCCTTGTTGAGGAACTTCACATCGAAAGCCTTAGCGAAATTCTGACCCAGGAAGTGAGAAGTGCCAGCCTGCAAAGCCTTGCCGTCCTGCATCATGGCTTCGATGCAATAGGTATTCAAGGCACCTGCAAAACGCTCATTAGCTGACTTAACACCCTGATAAACAGGAATTGCCAGCCACTTTTCAGCAAACTCGGTGTAAACGCCCAACATTTTCTTTGCTTCGATTTCAGCTTCTTCCATGGTAGCGTGAGCCGTATGGCCTTCCTGCCAAAGAAACTCAGCCGTGCGAAGGAACAGGCGGGTACGCATTTCCCAACGCACCACGTTAGCCCACTGATTGCAGAGAATCGGGAGGTCGCGGTAACTCTTAATCCAGTTGCGGTAAGTGTCCCAAATGATGGTTTCGGAAGTCGGGCGAACGATAAGTTCCTCTTCCAGTTTGGCCGACGGGTCGACCACAACGCCGTTGCCATTCGGGTCGTTCATCAGGCGGTGGTGAGTCACCACGGCACATTCCTTGGCGAAACCTTCAACGTGATCGGCTTCACGGCTGAAGAAACTCTTAGGGATAAACAGCGGGAAATAAGCGTTGACATGGCCCGTTTCCTTGAACATCTTGTCGAGGGCATCATGTATGAATTCCCAAATTGCGTAGCCGTAAGGTTTGATTACCATACAGCCTCTAACGGCCGATTGTTCAGCCAAATCAGCCTTGACCACGAGGTCGTTGTACCATTGCGAATAATTTTCTTCGCGAGTCGTTAATTCTTTTGCCATTTTGGTATAGTATTTGTATATTTTTATCTAAATTTGCGACTGCAAAAGTAATAAAAATAGGTGACAATAAATAAATCTCAATAAAATGAAAGTCTTCAGATTAATCCCAATGCTTGTAATGCTCGCTCTCGTGGGCTGTTCGGGAAAGAAAAACCTTGTGCAAGACGATGTGTATTATTCGCCTTACAATAGCAACGACAACAGCAAGTTAGTCAGCTCAGGCAATGGCTCTTACGTCAACTCAAGCATCAGCAAGAATTCGGAATACGACTATCAGAAGTACTATTCCGACAGCAAAAATTACGTTTCGGACACCGACCCAGTTTATCAAACCACCGAAACCGTAACCGACACTAATGGTGTTGTCTACACGACAACCGAAACCTATTACGATGCTGATTTTGCAGCCCGTATCAAGCGTTTCGGTTCTTCGGCCTCAAAAAACGTCGACTATTACGATGATTATTACACCAGCGGCGGCGACACCTACATTTACGTCAACAACTACGATCCTTGGTATTGGCCTGTACGTCCATACATTTCCATCTATTGGGATCCGTTCTACCATCCTTTCTATTGGGACTGCTGGTGCTGCGGCCCATACTGGTATCGTCCTTACTATAGCTGGGGATGGTACGACTATGGCTGGCATCGTCCTTACTATTACCACGACTATCATCCTTACTATGGTGGAGGCATGGGCGGATATGTTGCAAGTGTCAGACACCGTGGCAATAACACTCCTGGTTCACTCAGTTACCGCACACAACAACAGACTAACGGCAGAAACCAAGCAAGCGTTTCCGGCAGACCAACATCTGGCGGAGCCTCTGGCAGACCTACCGTCAACGGAGCCACAACAAGACCGACCGCTGGCGTTTCTGGAAGAGTTGGCGCAACAACCCGTCCATCGGCAAGCGCATCAAGCTCACGTCCAACCGTATCGTCGCGTCCAGGACAAAGCGGCAACAGCTCTCGCCCGACGGTATCATCGCGACCAGGACAAAGCGGCAGCAACGCACGCCCAAGCAACGGCAATAGCAGTAGCAGCCGTCAATCGTACACCTCGCCAAGCAACAGCCGTCCATCACGTTCAAGTTCGGAATATGTACGTCCACAATCAAGCAGCCGTCCTTCATCAAGCGGCACCAACCGTTCGACATACAACTCCGGCAACAGCCGTTCATCGTCAAGCAGCTACAACAGAAGCGGCAACTCTTCAAGAGGTTCCTCCTACTCAAGTGGAAGCCGCAGTTCAAGCTCAAGTCACAGTGGAGGCAGCCGTAGTTCAGGCTCAAGTTTTGGCGGAGGTAGCCGAGGTGGATCAAGCCACAGCGGTGGCGGTGGCGGTCGCAGCGGAGGAGGAAGAAGATAAATAGTTTGTTACAAATTGATAAGAATAACCGAGAAAAGACTACCTTTGCAATCTCAAGGGTAGTCTTTTTTGAATTATGAAACACACCTTATTTATATTATCAACAGCTTTTTCGGTCATTACGGCTTTCGGTCAAGGCAGCGATGACGCCAGAATCTTTTCCCAGACATTTTATCAAGGAACCGCCAAATCAATGGCCTTAGGTGGTGCAATGGGCGCAATTGGAGCCGACATGACCGCCATTTGCATCAATCCTGCCGGAATGGGCGTTTACCGCAGCAACGAGCTGGCTATGAGCATGGGATTGACCGATAATACAAGCCAATCAACCTATTACGGCAACAAGGAAAGCCTGCAAAGCAAAGCCATTGTGAACATTCCGAATATCGGTTATGTATCCACCAAAGAAAAAAGCAACTACGGCAAGTTGCGTTTCACACAATTCGGCATCAGCCTAAACCGAACCAACGACTACAACAGCATTGCTTTTGCTTCGGGTTTCAATCCTAACAGCTCGTTGATGGACAATTATCTTGGGCAAATTCCACAAGATTACAATCCGGATTATTTCAGAGACGACTTCCCCTACACCTTATATCCTGCGTGGGAAGCTATGCTTTTAGATATTTTCAATGACACTTTATCCTCTCCCGTTCCTCAAGGCAATATCCAGCAAGAGCAAACGAAATCATTCAAAGGCCGTTCAGAAGAATGGACATTCGCTTTCAGCGCGAACTATAGTGAACGCTTTTTCATTGGCGCCAGCTTAGGCCTCGACCACATCAAACGCACTGGAACCAAAATACACACTGAATTCACTACCGAAGCTTCACCCGAAACCAGTTTTCAGGAGTTGGATTTCACCGAAAACATCACTTCAAACGCATGGGGCGTAAACCTGAAATTGGGAGTCATCTATTACCTGACAACATGGATGCGAATTGGAGCATCTTATCACACCCCTACCCTTTTCAGTTTCGACGAATCGTGGAAAACCATCACGGAAGCCTATTACACGCCCGACGATTACTATAGCAATTACTACTATAAGCCATCACTGATTTCAGAATACAATTATGATTTCCTTTCGCCTCAGAAATTCATCGGAAGCTTGGCTTTCATCATCAATCATCGCGGCCTCATTTCCATTGATGCCGATGTGATGAATTACCGCAGGGCGAAATTCGATTGCAAGGATTTCGACTATTCTTTTGTCAACCAGGAAATCAAAGACATTTACAAGACCACTCTCAATTTTCGGCTTGGCACGGAATGGCAATACAAAAACGTGTATTTCAGAGGCGGATGCGCCTATTACGGCAGTCCTTTCGGCTTCGGAGAAATGGATAATAGCGTGAAAAAAGCCTCATGCGGTTTAGGAATCCAACTCAACGAAGGCGTGCTTTTCGATTTCGCCTACGAATTCAGCCATGGAAAACAGCAATATGTGCTTTATGCCTATGATGACATCGAACCTGTTTGCCAAACACTCAACCGGCACGCCTTTGTCGCCACGATGAAAGTGAAATTCTGATCTTCAAACGACGGTTTCAATTAAAGTGTCAAAAAATCTGCAATCTTTAAAATTCAAGAAACTAATTGACTTATAGTAAAAACAAAAATCCCGATGAAATCTTTCATCGGGATTTTTGTTTTCCTGCCATTCAGGATTCAGAACAATTTGGCATTGTTTTCAAAAAGGAGATGCAATTCGTCAATTTCCTTGGCTGAAAGCTTCATGTTGGGGAGAATTTTCCTAAAATTGTCCAAACGATGCATGTCTGTTCCAACATAGTCATACATTTTATGCTGAAGCATATAATGCGATTTTTCACATGCAGGAGCGCCATAAGCTCCAGTCAGCGACAGCAGATTCAGTTGAAAAAGATAATCCTTTTCCTTCCAACGATTATACTGTTGCTTTGAGGCATATTGATAGCGTTCAGGATGAGCGATGACCGGAGTATACCCTGCAAGCATGATGTCGTATAGTTTTGAAGAGTCATTCGGTTCGCACATTAAATATGATGTCTCGCACAAGACAAGCGAATTTTCCTTGTCAATGGTAAGGAATCCCCGATCGAAATGTTCTTCGAAACCAGCATCCAGCATGTGCTCTGCCCCAATACTTAACTCGACACTTGTGTGCAATGCTGCCTTACGCTTGAACGATTCAAACTTTTCAAGAATCAACGGTTTCGTATTATCGGCATACTGTTTCATGAAATGAGGTGTGAGCCTCACCTTACGGAAACCTTTTTGCTCCAAATATTTCAATGCCTCAAAAGAGGCTGACTCGGTCTGGAATCCATCATCAACGCCAGGAAGAATATGGCAATGCACATCACAAGCATCGCGAAAGAAATCGTCAGGCAACGTTTTCCTAAAGAAATCGAACATAACCATTAGTCCTTATTATCCTCCGATGATTCATCCGATTTGTGCTGATGGTGATGATGCCGTTTCTTTCCCTGTCCTTCCTCATTTCCGTAGCCGTAACCATAGCCGTAACCATAGCCGTAATCATAGCCATAACCATAATAGTTATAACCGTAGCCATAATACTTCTTGTATTTCACGGAATTCAACACAATGACAAGGTTCGGGAGCTTATCGTTTTTGTACAGTCTGTCCACTTCTTTCAACAAGCGCTTGTCAGTCTTTTCGGCTCTCATGACGAACACCGTTGTGTCGGCAACACGCTTTACTATATCAACATCAGCGACCATGCCAAAAGGGACATTGTCCAAAAACACATATTCATACTGCTGACGCAAGTAATTTATCAATTCATCCAAACGGTCATCCATCAGCAATTCTGCAGGATTAGGAGGAATCGGACCCGCAAAAATAACATCCATGCCCTTAGTTATTAAATCATGCTGAATGATTGATTCAATGTCATCAATCTTGCCCGATAAGAAATTCGACACGCCAGACTTTGCCTTATACCTGAAAACCTTACCTAAAGTTCCCTTACGGATGTCGAGATCGACCAAAACGACTTTCTTATTTCCGTGGGCGAAAATCGTTGCCAGATTAGATGACACAAAAGTCTTTCCCGATGAAACCATGAAAGAGGTAAACAGCACCACATTGCTCTCACACTTCCTATTTCTCACATATTCCACATTGGATCTGACCAATCTAAATGCCTCAGAGACAGGATCTCTTCCATTTTCCTCTACCACAATTGCATGACCATCGACGTTCTCCTTATAAGGAATCTCGCCCAAGAACGGTGTCTTTGTAGCTTTTTCGACATCAGCACGGTCATGTATTGCCGTGTCAAACAAGCGGTTAAGCAAAATGATGACGGCAGGAATCAGCAAGCCAATAAGCAGACCGGAAGTAACACTTTTTTTCGGATTTGGTGCAATAGGCGAATTATTAATCTGTGCCGCATCAATTACTTTTGCCGTTCCCTCGAATTTAGGACGATTGAGCAACATTTCCTCTCGTTTTGTAAGCAATGTCAAATAAAGCTGCTGCCTGATTCTCAGCATGTCTTCAACAGAACCGATTCGCACTTGTTTTTCAGGAACAGCCTGAATTCTTGACGTGGCGACAGTTCCCTCCTCTCTTGCCATATCAGCTTGAGTTTGCAACGAACTCAAATCACTTTCCAAAATAGCAACGATGTTGGCAAGCAATGCCGGCTGTTCTGCTGCCAGTTTTTTTGCTGCCGGGTTCTCAGTCACACCCGACTCTCTATATTTCTGCAATTTCTGTGAATTTGCATTGTATTTTGTAATTAACGTTGCTGCTTCCGTCCCGACGTCAGACATGACTGGCAAAATATCGTCGTCAGCCACGTCATTAGCCGCATCCAGCAAATACGACACACGCGAAATCCTGGCCTGCAAGTTCTTCACCTCAACCGACGACGCCGATCTCGCCGCCAGTTCCGCTTCGCCTAATGATTTCGTATCAACCAAAACATTAGCCACTTTAAACCCTACGACCTGCTCCTGCAACGAATCCAAATCGCCATAAAGCTGGTCGATACGGCCATTGATGAACTTATACGAATAATCCAGCATACGTTCCTGATCTGCAATGACATCATTGTTATAGACCGAAATCAAGGTATTCAGTATATCGGCCGCACGCGATGCCGATTGATCAATGATGCTCAGTCTAAGTATGGAATTCTTCTCATCGTCCCTTGACACCCGCAATCTGGCACGAATGGATGCAGACATGGCCTGAACAGGCTCAACGCTTACCACCACCGGCACACCTATCATGTTGTTATAATTCCATTTTTCAGAAACGGTCATGGTTCCAATCGGAGTAATGATTTTTTCGCCAAAAGGAACAAGCTTTTCCTGAGCATTTTCACTTAAATTGCTAATAGCGAAATGTTCCGAATCCCTAGGGGTTAACTGGAACGAATAATATGCGCTTTCATCCAGATTTTCAAAACTCACGGAAACAGGACTGTCCTGATAAAGCACTTTGTTACGTTTTGCCACCTTGGTCTTATAGGAATAGGTCACATTAAGGCCCAAGTTTCGAACCACCGAATCCATCAACGAAGCTGATTTCAATATGATGATTTCATTATTGATGGTACTCACCAAGCCTTCGGCACCCAGCATTTGGTTCATAACCGACGAGGAACGGATTGACCCCGATCCGCTCGTGGCGCCAGTCTTAATCATTATGGAGGCACTACTGGCATAAGTCCGTTCTTCCTTGTTTACTTTCCAATAGGAAATGCCAGCACCAAGAAAGCCACACAGGATGAACCAATACAGGTTGCGTAAGATGATGAAAAGAATGTCTTTCATCTGAATGCTGTTGTCATTGTCCTCTTCGAGAAAGGACATGTCAACATTATTGTTTTCCAAAGGAGCATTTGCCATTTTCAAATCCGTTTTTATTTGTTATCGATTACTCAGGTTGCCGATGCTTGTTCTGACAGCTATGACCACAGCCAGCACAGAAGCTAATGTCGTGATTGGCGTCAAAACCACGCCTATATTCGACATCCATTCCTTGAAATACACATAGCTCATGGCTTCCGTCAGGATAATGTCGTTCTGCTGAAGCAGGAAAAACTCATCATTAAAGATATCAGATGAACGCGGATCCATGTAATGGATGACCATTTTGCCATCCTTTTCACGGACAACGCCAATCTTGCTTCTTTTCGTATAGAGGTTCAAATCGCCAGCCAACGACAAGGCCTCAAGGAAGGTACAACGTTCGTTGTCAATGTTGATAGCCTTACCGCCATTACTTCCCAAGAAAAAAATCTTAAAGTTCGTAATACGGACATCCACTAATGGGTCGGTCAGATAACCTTCATTTTTCAGGCGGTATTCGATGGTATCGCGCAAATTGCGGCATGTCAAGCCAGCCACTTTCATCTTACCCAAAACCGGATACTGGATGTTCCCCTCAACATCCACCAAATAGCCAAGGCCTTGGTTTGTATTCGTCATATTTCCGTTTCCGTTGGAATAGATATTGAAAGGCTTTATCAATTCCTGTTCTTCCAAATCGCCGTTTGGCAAGACGAAAATTCTCAATTCATCTGAAGGACTAATCTTCGCCTCAAATTTTCCATCAACATCAACCTCGCCAAGTTCCTGCATATCTTGCAGATAGCGGACATTTCGTGTCGAAACACATGAACTTACCATGAAAACTGACATGGCTAAAAAAAACATGATTTTGAGTGATTTCATATAAAATTCGTATTAATTGTTATCTAAATAGGTTGCAAAAATACACAAAAAAACAACAAGCGCCCCATCTGCGATGCCTTATTAAAATAAATCTTTTCACAATGTTTTTAACATTCTGAAGCATCATTTCCTTAAGCCATTCGGCAGGTTTATCCGTCCATCGTTGCGGATGGGTGGTTATCATGATTCTTTTCGGCAACTTTTCTGCATTAGCCGCACGAACAATATCGTCAGTTGAATGAAAAACAAGACCTTGTTTTACCCATTCATCCTGAAAGCCAGGAATCTTATCCCTCACGCTCACTTTGTAGCCATCCCAACGACGCCCCGTATCGGTCAAATAGAAAGTCTTCGAAAAATCGGTATCGAAATAAGGCTCAAATTCAATTCCCAATTGGCGATAATCATATTTTTTCCAGATGTCCTTGCTGTCCCATTTCGATTTCGGGCTGCCGTGCATACAGATGCTTTTCACAGGAACAATTGCCCTCAGTTTTTCCAAATTTTCACAAAAATCCCGATAAGCAGCATCAATATCACCATCACAAGTTGTCAAGGATTCATAATGATATCCTATTTCATGGCCAAGAGCGGCGATTTCACGAATGATACTTTCGTCCCAGCTTTCAGGAACCGCACGGAAATAATAAACCGCTTTCAAACCGAGTTCATACTCAATTTTAGCCGTCGCCAGACTGTTTTGCGGCTTCAAGTCAACATCATGGCGTAAAGTGATTTCGCCATAGCCTTTCAAGGCCACAAGAAGTTCTCGGTATTTTTTTAATGTGAAGTCTTTATTTCCCATCATATTTTCTCTCCCATTCTTATCCAAATGTCAAAGAACTTATCATACACCTGATAAATGCCTTTGTCATTGGTTATCAAATCCTTGTCAAGCAAGGCTTTCACGGCGGAGCTGACCGAGCTGGCCGAAACCAAGCCATGCCGCTTGGCGAAATCGCCCGACATGACTTGCTTGGCGTTGCCATCGGCACTGATTGCTTTCAGCACCTGACTTTGCTTGTCGGGCAACTGATACATCAAATCCTCGTAGGTAGGCGCGGTAAAATTGATGATATAGTCAATGGCCGGTTTCAAATCAGCCAACGTGCAATGCCCTTTCGTTTTAGTTTTCATAAAAAGCACGTTCATTACCTTTTGCATGTAGAAAGTGCCGCCATCAAAACGGTCGTAAAGCTCTTCCACAAGTTCCCTGTCGAGAATTTTGTCCGCCGATTCAAAATGGCTTACGCAAAAATCAACATATTTCTGTTTTGGAATAGGCTGTAAATTGATTATGGTGACGCTTTGGTAAAACGGGCGCGACGGCGAAGAGAAAATGCCTCCCATCAAATGACGTTGCGACCCCGAAAACACGAAATGCGCATTCGGACAATACTGCATATAGGTCCGCATAGTGGCTTCCACATTCTTGTCGTCATATTTCAGTATCTGCTGAAATTCATCAATGGCCACCAGGCAAGGCTTGTCGGCATGCTGCAAATAATGGAAAATCTCATCCAAGGTATTAGAAGGATTCTGAATTTGTCCCAAAGAAAGATTCCACGAAGGCTGCCCCATGGCATCATACTCCACACCAGCCTTTACCGACGATAGCACATTCAGGAAAGCACTCCACGAGCGTTTTCCCTTGGGTTTCAGTTCCTCCAAAATCGATTTTCCCAATTTGTTGACCATATCGGCCAGCGATTTCGTCGCATAGATATCAACTATGAACGTATAATAGTCAGCCTTGACCTTTTCCTGTGCGAAACAATGACGCAGCAAGTCCGTTTTCCCGTAACGGCGTGGCGAAATCAACGCCAGATTATTGCCATTGACAAGCAAATCGGTAATATCCGTCGTTTCCTGCACGCGGTCGCAGAAATACTCCGGACCAACATAACCATTTGTAACAAAAGGATTTTCCATATCAAAAGTCCATTACGGCTGCAAAAATACAAATTATCATCTTATGATTATCATAAAGCGATAATCATTTTATGATAATGGAAGCATAAATCGCTCCACAAATTCCATTTTCTGTGCATCGGGCATGGTGTTGAAACCCTTCTCCATGATTTCCATGAACTCTACGCGTTTCGGCGCAATGACATATTTCCTCTCAAAGCCATCAATCACAGCCATGAGATGGATATTGCCGTTTGCCGACATTTCGAAACGCACATTGCTGACACTATGGCCTTTAATAGTTTCGGAAAACCGATTAGGTTTCCAAGACGACATTTTTTCCTTGTATTCATCGGGGACGATAGTCGACAAATACCGTTCAATCCTATCAACCCAAATAAACGGGACACCATTTTTCAACGCCAATTCCCTGAAACAAGAGACAGCTTCGCAAACCTGAGCAATGATTTCCGAAGTGTTTTTCACCCCATTTTCGACTCCAAACGACTTGACATCTTGCACCGTAAAACCATCCAATTTCCCTTTCAGAGAAAGGCAATGCAAGTAGCGGACACCAGGCATATTCAAATCGGCGGTGAAAGTCAAATCGTAGAACGGAGCTATGTGCCATTCCCCATTTTCGCTCATTATGAACGATATGTTTTTCACATGGTCATCGGTATTCGACGCGAACACATTGAACACCATGAAACGAAACACTTCGCGAATTTCCGTTTCCGGCAATTTAAGCCGACGACAGACATCAAACAAATCTTCGTAACTCCCAGCATCAGGATTCAAAGCCGCAAGGGTCTGTGTGAAAACCTTCTTTCCTTCAATCCTATCAAAACGCTTTGTCAGGAAATGCTTTTCTCCTTCCACTTCGAGAAAACGGCTTGGCATCATTCGTAGGCCTGCCTTGCAAGCCATCTCATAATATGTCATTTCCATTTGCGTGGCAGGATACCCATCGCCAACGGCAAATTTAAGGATATAATAATCAAAACCTTTTAGTCCATCAATCTGACCAGACCTTATTTCTTTTGTCGTTTCATTGATGGCAACGATAGCCTTGGGTTGACGGCCTCCCGCGGAAGTTCCGACCTCAAAAAGTCGCTGTAAAGTCAATGATTCTTCAGGAAGGATATGCGCCTCGCTACGCTGTTCATAGATTTTGCAAGCCAAACGTGCCAATTCATCAACAGCAAGATTGTCAGCTTCCAATCCCGAATCACTTTCAGGGAAATACTCCAACGCGCCAATGCCTCTTTTTCCAATATATGCCAATTTGTCAAGTGGCGTAATATCCCTGCTTCTTAATCCTTGATTCTGAGCCCATTGTTCAAACACAAGGCTTCCCCAATTATCTGGTAAAGAATCCGCGACAAAAGGAGGCAATCCGGCAAATATTTTCTTTTTATCGCCAACAATAGGCAGATAGGATCTCGCCACACCCAAAGGTGCAACAAAAGGAAACGGATTCAAACCTGAAGTTAAAAATTCCTCACTATAAGCAAAATACGCCACCCCGTTGCGTTCATCCCAGCGCAAACTTCCAACTTCCTTTCCCCACAAACGCACTTTCAGCACCGTATTCTTCATTGCTTTTTATGTCTGACTCTTTGTTTTTTGTTCCCCGTTAGTTCATCAATCAGATAGGGCGACAAGGGTATTTCCGGTAACATCGCTTCAATATTATCAACCATGCCGATAGTCTTCATCAAGGCGATGAAATTGGTCATCGTGATATTATCGGCCTTTCCTTGCTCAAACTTCCTGATAGTCTGAACTGTCACACCCGATTTGACAGCCACTTCCTGCTGGGTCTGGCGCGATGCCATCCGATAGGCACGGAAACGGCAGCCAAGAAGTTTCACCCAATCAGGTCCCGACAATTCATTTGCATCAACCATATCTGAAATTTTCCGCAAAGATAAATATATTTTCTGTTATATAAGCATTTTTGCAATAAAAAACAATATATTTTCTATTAAAATCACTCTTTCACTTATTACAAACCTTCCAATATCTCCACAATCCGCTCCGCAGCGTGTCCATCCCAAAGTTCAGGAATAGCACCTTTTTTCCATTGACCCGCAAAGAGCATATCCAAAGCCGGCTTGATGGCTTCGGGCTTGGTGCCAATCAGTTCATTAGTTCCGATGGTACAAGTCTCCGGGCGTTCGGTGTTGTCGCGAAGCGTGATGCAAGGCACGCCCATCACCGTGGTTTCCTCAGTGATGCCGCCACTGTCCGTCACCACTGCCTTGGCACGTTCCACCAAATAGTTGAACTCCAGATAGCCCAAAGGTTCAACGATATGCAAATTCGGGAAACGCAATTTCAGTTGCTGCTCATCGCCCCAAAGGTTATAGAAAATCTTAGCCGTGCGCGGATGAATCGGGAAAACTATGGGCAAGCCATGCACATTGGTGATGATTTGCTCCATCAGTTGGCGCAAGTGGTTTTCCTCATCCACATTGGCCGGGCGATGCATGGTCATGATAATATACTCGCGTTCGCGCAATTGCAGTTCGTCCCACAATTCGGTCTTACGGAAATGCGGGCGGTTTTTCAGCAAAGTGTCAATCATCACGTTGCCCACGCGGAAAATCCGTTGAGGCACACGTTGGAAGGCGAACTTATCCTCGGCCAAGACATCGGCAGAAGGGTTTGATTCTTCTCCCAACACTGCACCGGCACGAAGCAGATTTCTATCTGCCACATTGCTGGTAGTGAACATATAATCAGCCAGCGAATCCGTCACCATGCGATTGATTTCCTCAGGCATGGAGAGGTCCCACGAGCGGATACCAGCTTCCACATGCGCCACCTTGGTATTGAGTTTCTTGGCCACAATGGAACAGGCCATAGTGGAAGTGACATCACCCACCACGAGAACCAAATCCGTCGGATGCGCCAGCAATTCCTTCTCAAACTCCACCATGATATGAGCGGTCTGTTCGGCCTGCGAACCGCCGCCACAGCCGAGATTCACATCAGGTTGCGGGATGCCCAATTCCTCAAAAAAAGTATCGGACATGTTCTTGTCGTAGTGCTGACCCGTATGCACCAGACGAAAATTGATATTCTTGCCCTCGCTCTGAGCCTTCTGGATGGCATGAATCAGCGGAGCAATCTTCATGAAGTTCGGGCGTGCGCCCGCTATGAGTGTGATATGTTGCATGGTAAAATATTTCGTTTTTAAATTTGTTTTCAGTAGAGCTTACAAAAAAGGAGTCATGTAAAGCGGCAAATAGACTTTTCTACACTTCCAGCAATTATCATGGGCAATTCCATTATAATTCAGTACCGTGTTGATTCAGAAAAAACTGTTTCTGCTGTTCTATTTCATGGCGCAATTCTTCTTCCGTTGGCATATAAGCCATGTATTTGGCAGCGAAAAGTTGTTCGCTTTCGTGCAATACGGAATAGCGAGCAATAGTATTATCTGTATCAGTACAAAGCAATACGCCAACAGTAGGGTTGTCGTCATCTTCTTTCACCAAGTCATCGTACATCCTCACATACATATCCAGCTGTCCCACATCCTGATGTGTTAGTTTGTGTGTCTTAAGCTCAAATAGGACGAAGCGTTTCATACGATAGTTATAGAACACAAGGTCGATATAGAAATCATCGGTATCGGTGGTGATGTGTTTCTGTCGGTCAACAAAGGCGAACCCTCGACCCAATTCCATGATGAACTGCTGCAGATTATCAATCAAGGCCTGTTCAAGTTGCGATTCGTCAAACTTAGTGTCTTTGCGGAACCCCATGAATTCGGCCACAACAGGATTCTTGATATACTCCATTGGATCGTTTTTTTCTAATACGGGTTGAGGTAACGTCAATGCCTCCCGTTGCGATGCCAGCATACGGCCATAGTACTGCGTACTCACGTTACGGTCAAGTGTCCGGGTGCTCCACATCTGTTCTGACGCTTCCTTAACATACCACAAACGTCCTTCGGGAGTTGGTTCACGCATAATGATGCGGAAATGAGTCCAGGTAAGATTGCGTACGCACGCGTTCGCAATCTCCAAATCCTTAAAGCTCAAATAAAAGCGACGGTATTGTTCCAAACTTCTCTTATTGTACCCGGCTCCGAATTCGCGCGTCAGTTCATTGGCAAGGTTGGCTATCAACTTTGCACCATATTGGGCACGATGCTCACCATGCTGTTCCTCTTCCACTATTCGTCGGCCTTCATTCCAATAGGTGACAATAAGAGCTTGACCGACAGCAGCATAGGCTTGGCTTCTGCCACGCTCTATTATATTGCGGATGTCGGCAAGAATAACACTATCAGGAATAATTTCATTCATGATTCCGTTTCATTCGATTCAATTCTTACGAATGCAAGACTTCTATCGGTAAGGTTGCTGAAATTAATTAAAATGTACGATTTATACTCATTTCTAGCAAATTCCTCAACAATAAAACTTTTCCCCACACGACGCGCCCCATCAATCAAGAGAGCCTCTTTTGCTTCCATTCAAGCAACCTATTGTAAATCTTGCGTTTCATACACTATAATACACCAATTAGTGATTTGTAAAAGTACAAAATTTACACCAAACAGCAATTATCAGCTAATCTTCATAAAGTTCGGGCGTGCACCCGCTATGAGTGTGATATGTTGCATGATTTATTTTTTCTTAACTTCATCAATGATCTCATCAAAAATGTCCAGCACTTCCTTCAGGACTTCCTTGCTTCTTTCTAATGAAGCTTCGGAACGCTTGGCTGTTTCAACATAATTCTTGATTTCCTGCGGATTTCTTGACTTAAACTCCTTTCCTTGCTCCTGAAGGACAACATCCACGGTCAGAAATTCATTTCGCGGGAAGAAACTGACCGCCGGCACACCCAGCAAAGCAGCCTCTCGAGCAAAAGTGCCTGCACCCGTAAGCATTGCCTTGGTATAATAACAGACATCGAGTCCGACAAGTGGTTTCTCCGGATACCAGATGTTCTTATATCCTTCAGCGAATTTCTTTTCCGATTCATATCTTGGTAGGAAAAGGATATTTTCGTCCTTAAACGTTTCAAAAAGCTGAGGGACGATTGTCGTTGCATCTTTTGGCACGTATGCTGCCTTCAGATTTTCAGGACGAATAGTGATAAAATCATTGAAAGGCAGCTTTTCCAGGAAATGTTCATCAACTTTGTAATCCGCAATATAAATATCTTCCTTGAATCCGTCAAAAGTCTTTATCTGGTCATCTTTTATCTTGAACTTTTTCTGGACTTCCTGATATTTCAGATATTTTGGGAAGATAAAATAGTCGCTCAGCATATAAGTCAGAAACTTATGCGTGGAGAAATCATTATCAGAAAACGAAATGGATTTCTTTCTCCGAAGTGTTGAAATTACCGAGGTATAAATCCCGCCAAGCGAAAAAGCGAGGTCAAACTTGGGGATTCCAAAAACAAGCTTAAAGATTCTTCCGACCATGCCAAGAGATTTCTTGACCTTATTTTTGCCATGATGCGAACCATACACGATTGGCTCGATGCCATTTTGACGGAGCAGCGGAACCGTTTCCGAAAAATCGCGTGCGGTAATAATCAGTTCATGTCCTTGTTCTTTCAAATGTCTGTAAATCGGCATCAGCACATTGACATGAGGAGTATTGGTAACGTCAATCCAAATACGCATAACTATTTATTCTTTTGGTTGAAATGTCTTAATAACTTTTGCTGGCGCGCCCACTGCCACACAATAAGGCGGAATATCGCGTGTAACGACCGAACCGGCACCAATCACAGCACCTTCGCCTATCGTGACACCCGGCATGATGATGGAACCGATGCCGACATGGACTCCATCTTGAATATGAATGGGAGCAAATTTCAAAGGGCAATCCATTACGGGCTTGCCGACTTCATAGAACGACAAATCACGTTGATGGCAAAGCAGCATCACGCCACGGGTCACCCAAACATTTTTACCAATGGTAATCAGTTCGGGAGCCGACATATCAATTTCAACGGTTGCCGCTATCTTCGATCCCTTTCCCACTTTCACGCCCATTGCCTTATAGAAAGGCATTCGGAGTTGAGCGGGGAAAAGGTGTCTCGCAAAAAAAGCGAATATCCTGTTCATGACGCCTTGCGTCACGTTTTTTACTGTACGATGGTTGTTTGACATTGTTCACCTATTCTGGAACTTGTTTATCCTTTCATCAATGATAGCACCGTCTTTCACATTCATTGCCTTCTGCAGAACCTCCGACGGTTTCCCTTCCATCAGTTCATCGGCATATTTCACAAACTCGCGGCTCAAACTCTCAGTTGCCGATTTCCAAAACAGTGATGGCGTATGGTCAACCACATAATGCGTAACACCCTCAACAATATAAATAGGATCTTCAATTGTTGTAGGAATGCTCGTTTCGATACCGCCATTCCTATCACAACTAATGTCAATAATCAAAGCGTTTTTCTTCATCCGTTTTAAATCATCCCTATAAATGATGTGGTCTTTCCTTGATGTATCCCATAAAATGGCATTCACAACAACATCAAACTGGGGCAATTCCTTTCGGAACAAGCTTTCAGTCTTCCTATCATACAAAGTGACATCGGCACCCATATAATTCAATGTTTTCACTGCGCCTTTTGCCGTATTTCCTCGACCGAGAACCGCAGCCTTTGTATTGTATGGGAATATGCCGTGGCACATATATGCGTGAAAAACGGCGGCTTCGCCCGCAATTTCATTGTTGCGCCAAAATGAATGTCGGCCATCCTCATACATGTCTTCCCATGCAAACGAAGTCAACTTGCCCGCAATCAATTTATCAGTAATATCGCGATTCTGAACGGCATGAACCCAGCCAAAAATCGTCTGATTAGTGAGTTTATCCAAATACTCGGCATCACCTATTTTGGGATCACAAATGATGTCTTTCGACAAAATCTCTTCTCTTGCCGCGACATGTACTCCTTGAGCGGAATAGTCTTCATCGGTATAGCCCAACACATCGCCATAACCCGATTCAATGTATATTTGTTCAGGATGTTTCACCAGACGAATATCATTGGGAATCAACGCCCTTCTTTTTTCATTCTCCTTATGGGAGATTGGTAAACCTATGGTTTTCATAATATCCTAATTTTTATTTTTCATGATATAATCCAACACGTCCTTAGTCATATCACCAAACACAGGTCCTGCTGCTATCTGGACAGAGCCGCCCCAGGTCAAATTCGTCTCAATCAAAACCGGTTCTGCATCCTGATCAATAGTAATATCCCAACTAATCAATTTTGAGATGTTACTAAACCTCGGAGCCAATCGTTTAACCATCTCAACACACTTATCGTAATTTGGAATCACACAGTCAGCAAAAGCAATTCCATTAGGGTGTCTTTCATACTGATTCAGTTTTCCGTCAAACGCCGTTGACATAAGTTGACCTGACGGCAATATTCCACAGACCAAGCCGCCACAATGCAAATGATTGGTCAATGCGCCTTTCCCTCCCATAATCACGACAGCTGTCGTCAGATGCACTTCCCCTTCAAACAACAAAGTGACAAGACGCAAAGTATTGACACTTGAATCGTTGAAATCAGCCAGAACCTTATGCTGTTTGACAAGTTCTTGGACAACAACATTTTTACGGTTACACAAATTGGACTTTAAATCATTTATATTGTCTTTTGCAGAACTCCATTTTTCTATACCCTTGCCACCGCAGGCATGAACCGATGGCTTTAGTATCACATTTCCACTCTCAGCACATAACGACAAAGCTTTTTCCTCTGTTATGATATTATATTGGGAATCTAAATATACATCACCGTTTTTGCGACAGATCGTCGAAGGTTGCTTCGCATCTCGAAAATACAAATCATACATGTTTTTATCATCAAAGACAGAAGCAGCCTGTCTGTCGGAGAAAAACGTATCAACAACGCAATAATAAAAACTATCCGGTATATAATACTTCAATGTGTTACCGAACACATTTGTCCGATTATAGATATCGAACCAACGGATATCGAAAGATTTCTTTGCCACCTTACCGACAAGAAACGGTTCCCAGAAATCCATGATCTCCTTTTTCTGACTTTCAGAAATAGGCTTCGCACAAGGCAAAGCCTTCAAAAGATCTCTTTTTCCGTCTTTATAACGACCGTTGAGAATTGTTTGTGTCTCAACGATGTTTTTTACTATTTTTTTGATGTTCATACAAAACAAGTTTTTTATCTCAATGTTACTCCTCCATCACAAATAATCGTTTGTCCAATTATCGAATTATTCCTATCCGAACACAAAAACAAAACTAATTCAGCAACTTCTTCTAATGTCACATATCTTTTATTGCCGTCCATACTATAAAAGGCATTTTTTGACATATCAACATAATTAATACCAGAAGGCAAATAGCCAGGAGCAACACCATTAACAATAATACCAAAATCAATATACTTTTTTGCGAGTCCCTCTGTAATGCAATTTACTGCATGTTTTGAAACGAAATACGGAGACAATCCTCCTTGAAACGAATTACATGACGACACATTAATTATTTTCCCACATATTTCTGCTCTTTTATAGAACTCGCAGACTTCCTTACTCACATACAATAAAGATTTTACGTTAAGAGACATTGTTAAGTCAAACTCTTTTTGTGAAGAATTTTCGACGAGCCTTCCTGCATTATTTATCCAGACATCGATTCTACCAGCCAAAGAGACTATATCATTTACTCTTTTTTCGATATCAGTAATATCCGTTAAATCCCAGCAATAATAGAAGAATTTATCCGAATTCAACCTATCTTTCGCTTCAACCAAGCGTTTTTCATCACTCCCGATAGCCACAACGAGTGCCCCAGCTGACAGCAATCTTTTGACAATTGCATAGCCCAATCCTTTACTACCCCCTGTAACCACACAAACTTTATCCTTTAACAGCTCACTATCCGAAACTGTTTGCAAGGACACATTATAAACTCCGCCACGCTTTATATAACGGAGAAACCGAAACCAATTTAATATTTTTTTAATCATTTTATTATTCTTTGCAGCTTGAAACTTAGATATTTTCTCGGATCGCCCCAAACTGAAATTCCTTTATTCAAAGAATCAATATCGTTCATTTCATTCTCATCAAGAGTGTAACTAAACACATCAATATTTTCCTTTAAATGATTAAAATCATTTGTTCTTGGAACTATTGAATACCCATGCTGAACAGCCCACTTGCATATAATATTTGCAACGCTTTTATTGTGCCTTTGAGCTATTTTCACCAAACATTCATCATTCAATAGAGTTTGAGAAGCCTCCGGTTTACCATTAAAAGTGGTATATGCTTCGACCTGTATTCCCAGCTTTTTTGAATCAGTTACCAAATCTGTATTTGTATTATACGGACTAATCTCGATTTGATTCAAGGCCGGAATAACATCAGAAATCCTTTTCAACTCTTCCAAATGCAATTTTGTAAAACCAGAAACACCAATTGCACGGATTCTTCCTTCATGATATATTTTTTCAATCTCTTCCCACATTTCGATGAAATTATAGAAAGGCCAATGAAGTAAATATAAATCAATATAATCCGTTTGCAAGGATTTACATTGGGAATCGAAAGCTTTTCTTATGGATTTCTTTTTAATAGGCAATTTTCGTAATCGCCTTGGAAGATACACTTGGCTTTCATGCAACTTCGTCTCAATAAACAATTTATCCCTCGGAATAGACAAGCGTTTAAAAACTCTTCCTAAATCGTCTTCGTTCTGATACTTCCATGCCGTATCAAATCTGGTATATCCGCATTGTAATGCCACATCAACAATATTTGATAATTTTTTCGGATGTAAATTCCAAGTTCCCAACCCCACCATCGGCATCTTGACACCGTTATTTAATGTGACATATTCCATCTTATCCAAATATTTTTTCAAATTCTTTTTTCAAGCCGCCATTAGTTTCCTGATTGATGGAAATCTCCATATTGTCGTTACCTTCAATGAAAAGCGGGCCATCCGGAGTAATAGCTATGTCACAGCCAATCACAGCCAATGGGCGAAGTCTATAATGCAAATCCTTTGCCTGCTGCACAGCCTCCTCAAAGAACGGCAGAACGAAACCGTCAAAAGCAACCTTTGAACCAGGATGAACGAGCGTCTTCGTTCCACAGCCTTGCTTATAAAAAGCATGTTTCTTCAGCATCCCGTTTTTCATGTCAATGCCTACTGCCAAACCACCTTTCGCCCAATTATCAACCACATTGCCATGGGCACCAATTCTTAGCACCGCTGACAGAGGAACTATTTCATCTTGTTTCTTGTCATACAAAGTAACAAGTCTTATCGTATTGATAGACTTATCATAAATCCTCGAAATCTCCGGATGTTGCACCACCAACGACTGTATCAGATAAGCATCCTTTGCGAACTGCTCTTTCACCCAGTTTTTCGCTTCTGCCAACGACATCTCTTGTCCATCAATTTCCACAGAATCCGCTTTCACAATCAGCTTGAAAATGCCACCGCCACATTGTCCGTCCAAAGGCTTGCAGAAATAGTTGTCTGGTTCAGCAAACAATTGCTCAGCAACGACATCTGCATCATCTTTCGATTTCACACAGGCAATGGTATGCGGCGTGTTGAATCCCCACTCGGCCAACAACGTGGCAAACAGATCCTTGTCGCGCAAAATGCAAGTGTAATCATGGTCAGGAAGTACGGTATTCAGCATGGCACATTTCCACAGAAACCAATTGTCGTCAAGATAATCATCCTTGTCGCGGAATCCCTTAATATCAAGGCCATACGAAAAATAATACCTTTCCAAACTGCCATATTTCATGATATGTCCCAGCAAATCCATTGCAATCCTGAATTTGCCTTTTTGAGGCATTTCGGGATAATAGGATTCTGAATTGATAAATCCCGAAGTGAACAACTTGACAGGAAGCGTCAAACGGCGTTTCAACAAAGCAGCCTGACGGCATAACTTAATTATGGGATAGTATTTGGCATTCATAGCATTTATTTCATTTGCAACAAAGATTTCAATTGTTCCTTACTTGGAAGATAGGTCAGGTATTGACTGGCAAAAATATTCTTATTATCCTCTGGCAAAGTCATCTCAACGATTTCGTTGTTTTTATCTTTGCAAAGCACAATTCCAATCGTTTTGTTCTCATCGGGAAGTTTCACTTTCCTGTCGTAATAATTCATGGTTGTCATCGGCTGGTTTGCGAATTGGGGAAACAGTGTTTCCCCAATCTCATCATCCGAATAGACCAAATAAAAACGCCGCATCAACTTCAGATTATCTTCCGAATAACTTGATCCAAGATGATCCGTCAAATATTCAGACAATCCTTTTTAAAAGACTTGTACCATAAACTGCTCTTGGCTGACCTTTTTGTTCTTCTTCGACAATGTTCATACCTATTTCATAATAAGTATAAACCATGGCAAGATTAACGGCTGTCTTAAACCGTTGTCTCGCCTGCTGTATCAAAGACGAAATCCTATCGTAAAACTCATTCGTGGCAGTCATATCTTCCAAAATCGCCAAAACTACACAAGGCAATGCAACAGTATTTCCTATTCTTTATACTCAAATTCTGAAACGCAATAGTCTTCCTTTCCAGAAGGCAAGCAAGGAATGTCATCCACAAACTCCAACGACACTTCCGAACCCACGAAATGATTCTTATAGTTGTCGATGATATAATCGTATTGCGATTTTTCGTAATCAACAGGCTTCATTTTCAGCAAAATGCGGATGTCACCTTTTGCATCCTGACGGATCTGGAATTTGTCAATCTTGTTGTACAAAGCCTGATATTCCGGCACATGATAGTTCAAATCCGGATAGAACATGATAGGCAGCATGGTCGGTGAAATCGGCACACCTTGTTTGTTGTACATCAGTTTGCCCGCACGTCCCATCACCTGGCCTATCAGCCGTGTCTGCCGACCACAGGAGCACAATTCAGGTTTGATATAAGCCATGTCACCCACATGATAACGCAAGAATGGGAAAGCGTAATTCTCCAAATCAGTAGTCGCCACATATCCAGTCGTACCGTCAGGCAACACGTGACCTTGCTTATCGGTGATTTCAATGATACACATCTCTTCGGTGATATGCAGCCCTTCTCGTTTTGGACATTCATGGGTCAAGATGCCACCATCACCAGCACCATAATCATCATAAACCGGAGCCTTGAACACTTCTTCCAGTTTCCGGCGGTATTCTGGCATCAGCACTTCACCCGTGGTAAGGATGGCTTTCAACGGACAAGTCGGAAGATGATTCTTTTCAATGTAGCGGGCGAAAATATAAAGCGACGACCCATAGCCACGCATAGCCTTTGGCTTTATTCTCATAAACGACTCGTAATGCCGTTGCATACATTCGTCGGACACATCGGCACTGCTATGCTTATAATTGCGCATAATGACAACATCGTAGATGTTCTTCGGCGAAAAGTGCTTCTTTTTCTTTACGATGGAATTGCCGCCCAGCGAAAATATCCTGTCACCGAGTTCAACACCATACCATTCCCAGGCACGCAATGTCGCGGCCTTCTGCCCACTCCATTCATCGGCATCCGTACAGAATTTCAATGGCGTACCTGTACTGCCGCCCGTCGAGCACTTCTTAAAACGCTTCGGATCGACTGCCGTGCTGAACATGTCATCATAATTATCCCTGATGATTTGCTTGGTCAAAACAGGAAGTTTTTGCAAATCATCACTTGTCTGAATGTCATCGGGCTTCAATCCAAGGCTATCAAAAAGTTTGGTATAGTACGGCACCGTTTCATAGCAATGCCTGACAAGTTTACGCAGTTTTTCGTCACGAATGGCTTGCAGTTCCTCATGGGAAAGGAAATCATTATGTTCCAATTCCTTCAAGCGCTTCGCTATCGAGCTATGATATATGGAATCTGCAAATGGGAGCAGAAAATGTCGATCTAAATAATTGTAAAAGCTCATAATCAAACAATAGTTTTATAAACACCGATAATTTTTTTTGCAATATCTTTCGTAGAAAGTCCAACGCTTTCAATGCGTTCACGGCCTTTTGTCCGTGCTTTAAAATCCAAAGCCTGCTTTATCAATCGGGCAATCGTTTCGGGCTTATCATCATTGGCAACAAATGTTCCTTCAACGCCATCAGTCACCCATCGCACATCACCCACATCGGTTGTGACAATAGGACAGTCGCAAGCCATAGCCTCCTTGATGACGTTTGGCGATCCTTCCATTACCGAAGTCATCAATTGTACATCGGCAGCGCACATGAATTTCACCACATCGTCGTGTGTGCGGTTAAACACAGGAAACAGCACGACACTTTCATCCTTCAGCAAAGCGACCGCCTTTTGGGCTAATCCGAAACGTTTTTCAGTTCTTTCGGGATTTGAACACCATACGACATATTTCCTGTCGTCATCAAAACCGACCATTTTCCTTGCTTCATTCTGCTCAATTAAAACAAACTGTTCCAGATTCACGCCATTTGGAATAACCGGCAAATTCATTCCCATTTGGTTGGCCGTGCGTTGTGATTTCACGATGGTCTTATCCCAAACATGTTTTGCGAAGAATTTCACTATGCGCAATTTCCTGTTTTTTTTCGGGAAACTTCCCAAAATGGAAACCACGGTTTTAGACTTCAAGAACAACGTTGCCATCGTTGCCACGTAACCACAAATGGAATAATGGGCATGGACAATAGCAGGTCGTTCCTTTTTGATGAGTTTTCTCAGTTTCCATGCCGCTTCCAGATACGACTTGGCACCATGCCCAACAACAGGAAACAGAACCATTTCAAGTCCTTCTTCTTTCAAGGAATAGAACTGCGACTGCACGAAAGCGCTGACGCTTCCCACAGCCTTGTTGCCACTGGCTACAAATATGACTTTCATTTCAAATATGGGTCTACTGACCGATTTAATAACAAATCAATTTATTGTCTTTTCCGGCAATTTTATCCATGAGCCAAATTTTTCATCCCATTTTTGGGGGTGGAAAGATGCCGTTCCACCAGAATCAAAAAATGTCAATTCCCCAAAATACACTTTCCCGTTCACTTCATATAGATCAACCCTAACTTGAGGTATTCCTTTTGACAAAATTGATGCTATTTTCTTCATTTCATCAAACGTTTTAGGTTTCAACATATTACCAGGAATATGAGGATGACCTTGATCCAAGTCCAACATTTTAAAGTTTTCATCATAGTAATTCATCATCGTATGACCTCCTCCCCGTCCAGAAGCAATTAACATAACTTTCACCATGCCATCAAAACAATAAAATTTATAATCGCGAAGCTCTTGATAAACATTATCCTCTAAATACATTTCAGCCATTATTCTCTTTTTCACATTTTTATACGGCCATTCGCGGCCTATCAGATATGAATTTCTACGATAAGAATGCCTTAATTCTCTCAAAGCTTTCCTCTTATCAAAACAATTCTTATCTTTACAAATAACAATTCCATTTCCACCGCCATCGTGATTTGTCTTAATAACAAACTGATTGGGCAAAGCATTCCAATCTATCTGAGACGGCTTATCCCAAACGCCAAGATTCGGAACTACATATTGGCTTCCGACTTTATCAGCCACATATTGTTTCACTTCATATTTGTCAACCATCCGAACATATTCTGGTTGCCTATCATATAGTTTTAACCATTGAAGTTTTTCATTAAAAGTCTTGGGGTTATCCAGATTCAATGGTTTTCTCATCTCTAACCAATAGTAAATCTTCACATACAATTCATCATTGGGAATTAACCAGGGAACACGTCGAAAAATAGCAAACACCAAATGTCTTGGATCATGGAATAAAGCTCGAAAAGCGTTTTTTACAGGATTTCTCATTTCATGCAAGATTGATATACATTATTTAACTTCCTAATATGATTTTCAATGGAGTATTTTTGTCGGATTTCAGCTGCAACAGTTCTATTTCTTTCCGAAAGTTCATCTGCATTATTGTTTTTATTTTCAATAAAACGGATGATTTTCTCCATGCAATCATTCACATCATCGGTCTTATATAATTCAGCGTATTTGCCATTCTCCGTGATATCCTTCATCACCACCCAGTCATTCACAATGACAGGCACACCCGCAGCAAGAGCTTCCAAAACGGCTATTCCAAAAGTATCGCTATTCGATGCGTATAAAAAAAGATCCATTTTCTTGAGCAATTCTGGCACATCAGTTCTAACACCTAAAAAATGGACACAATCCATTAGCCCATTCTGCATACAATAAGAGACACAATCATTATAATACCGACTTTCAGCATCGTCCTTTCTTCCAACAAAAAAGAAATCAAATGGAATTTGTTTTTTATACAATTCTGCCAATACATGGCAAACAAACAATTGAGAGCGAACCGAAACGAAACTGCCCACCATCATCATATTCAAATTCTTTTCCGGCAACATCAACTCATTATCAACCGTCTTTGTTAGTCTATCCAACTTGGAATAATCTATACCATTATACACTACACTTATCTTATTATCAATTGGCAAATTCCATTTTCCCTCGTAATAATGTTTTTCATATTCACTAACACATATAATCTTTTTGCTATTCCGATATACAATGTTTCGAAATATTTTCTTAGAATCCGAAAATGTGAATCCGTGAAACGTTGTAACCAATTTGACTTTTGTAAAAGCCAATGCTAAAACGCAAATCATTGCATTGGAAGGGGTCTGTGCATGAACAATATCTATGTGATTCGACAGTACCATCCGTCTAAGCCTTAACATATATAAAAGCAGGCTTTTCCTCTTTTCCAACTTTAACAAGTCCGCTCCAGATTGCCGAAATGATTCAGAATATGTCCCATCATTCCTATAAATGCAACACATTTGAAATGGAGCATTTTTTCTCATGTTACAAACATCTAACACAAGTGTTTCAGCTCCTCCTCTATTCAAAGTTCCCAAATAAAAAGCTATTTTCATTATTATTAACCAATATTTACAACAATCCTCTACTACCAATCTTAAAGTAAGCCCAGCCGACTTCCATCAGTATAACAATAACATACCACGCCTTCACAAATTTCATGCTTTTAGCGTTCAGAATGGATATGCCGTAAGCCCACATGATTATCAGACCTATTACGCCTGGCAGCAAAAAACGCTCCGAATTGGCAAAGCCACTGAGAGAAATGATGCCCAAGTAGCCTACTGTAAATGACCCCACCAAAGCAAATTCACGCCAATTCTTTTTCACGAACAATGCACTGAACAAGGTTATCAACACAAATATTCCCATGAAATTACGGACATAATTACCGCCACCAACAATCAACTGGTTATTCTGATCAGTATCAACCATCGTTGAGAAAGGCAAAACCATCACCATAGGAGCCATTACCGTACCTGTAGCGTATTTTGCCCATTGATTGCCTCGTGCTGTCTGCTCCATTCGCCTTAAATTCTGATTTGTTCCCCTATCGTTCCAATATTCTTCAACCTCATTCACAATCGTTCCTCCCATAGCCAAAACAACAACCAAGATCACCCAAAACGTCAGCATAGCCTTCCTGCCTTTCTTCATTACATGTATCGGGCTAAAAACCAATGCACTTACAAAAGAGAAGAACGCAACCGCTCCTAAAACCGTGCGGAAGAAAAAAAGACTACCTGCCAGCAACAGGGCAACCAAAACATTTCCAAAAGTGATTTTCGAAGCTCTACAAGCATAGTCCGCCCGCTCCAAAAAAGCGACCGTCAGAAACAGCATTTCCGTTTCCTTCACATGCAAGCCACAATAAATAATCAAATTAGGCATCAGCATGGCAAAAACGCCAGCCATTCGACCTGGTTGCTCACCAATGACACGAGCAGCCAACTTATAAAGCAAGACACATGCGAAAGACGACCACAGTACTTTAAGAAATCTGGTAATAATAATATTAGCACCGAAAATCTTATATATCAATGTCAAGTATAACTCATAGCCCGAATCCGAAACACCTGATTTTACTTTAAACTCATAATCGAAAACATCGCTCCAACTAATTCCCGACAGCCAGATTGCCGTTTCATGGTATCCTATGGCGTCACGCGCATCAAATTCAAAAGGCTGCCCCGTCTGCTTAAGATAAAAGAAATAGGAAAATATCACCCAGACGACTCGCAAAGCAACAGCCGTCCAAAACAGGTTCTTCACAAAATGATTGACAGAAATCTGCTGCCATTCCTTCGTCAATTTGTTAGACATCAAGAAGAACAGTGCAACCTCGGCCACCCCCAACAGCATCCATGAGAAAGAAATGGCATGACTCATAAAAGCCACACTCACTATAAGCAAGCTGACTACATAAAAAGCCAGACCTTTGTTGGCAATAGATTTTGGAAAATATGGTATCATAAACTACATCTTTCAATTCACACACATTCTAAAGAACAACTATAGATTTGCAAAAAAATGGTTCCCAAATTTATCTTCAACAAGCCACCTTATCATTTTCTTTTCACGACATGCAACAGCCAGCAGGCAAATGATGGTGAAAAATTAATCAACACGGCTTTCCGCTTCGCATATTTCGTCAAATAAGCATAGGATATGGGGAATAAACGTTTCTTTTTCAAACTTTCGAGATACGCTTTTCTTTCCGGATAAAACTCATCGGCTATCGTTCCTATAATTGAAACGGCAGTTTGGGCTATCATGCCCTTAAACCAGCGGTTATCTTCCAATTCTTTTTCCTGCTGTTGCATGGCATCAAGCAAATCCATCCTGTCATGCAACGATTTCTGTTTCTTTGCCTTATCTGTACTTTTTGTAATTGAGCCTACACGAACATAGTAATCATAAACCATCAGACTGACTGAAGTAACCCTACGGGCTTGCAGCAAAACCCTCGGCGTCCATTCCATATCCTCAAAGTGAATGCCTTCCTTGAAATAGAACCATCTGTCACTTAGCAAATCTCTAGTCAACATAAACTGCCATGCATAGCAGGCAAAGCCCATACGCTCATTCAAAAAAGTCAGTCCGTCACAAATTTCTTCACGATAGTCGACAAAAGGCTTGCTCACCTTGTTAGGCTCGAAAACCTCATAGTTTTCATTTACATTCTGGTAATTGAATCGCAGAATATCCAAATTATCCGCTTCCATCTTCTCAACCAAGGTTTTCAGCACATTCGGTTCCAGATAGTCATCGGAATCAACAAACTGGAGGTATTTGCCCTGGGCAATCTCAATGCCGCTATTGCGAGCCGCACTCAAACCGCCGTTTTCTCTATGAATGACACGGATGTTGACATATTTTGAAGCGTATTCATCACAAATGGCACCACATCGGTCAGGCGAGCCATCATCCACAAGAATGATTTCGTAGTCTTCCTTGGGTAAATTCTGATTCAAAATGCTGTCGACGCATTTGCAAAGATACGTCTCAACTTTATAGATGGGAACGATTATTGAAAGTTTCATTATTTTTCCCTATTTTTTCAGGTGTAATCTATATAATCTTGGAAAAAGGAATCTCAATCTCATAGACATTTTTTGTTGTGAGAAATCAATTTGATTGAGAACTCTTCTTAAATCCTTTTTATATTGTGGCATCAAAGTATATTGGAATAATCTATAAAGACATTCTTGATCACAAAACTTTCTGAAACTCGCATTTTCTTTCCGCCATTTCTCATATTTTTCAATAAAAAAAGGTATATGTTTTTCAAAAGGAATGAATTTCTTCATTGCACGATTTTCCGAATCTTGAACATAGTATGCCCAAATACCTTTACCATCAATTGCGCCATCACCTTTTAACAAAAGTCTCCACCACATATCCATATCCTCCCCATGAGACATTCGGGTATCAAACAATCCAACTGAAATCAAATTTGCTCTACTACTACTACTACTACCTGTCCAAAAACCAGGATAGTTGTTCCACACATCTTTGACAATGCCTCTATATCCCCTATATAATTGACAAGGTTGCAATTCCTTTCTACCATTTTCCATACATCCATACCCCAAACCATAAATAGTTGCGTTTGGATAATCGAAAATAAGTTTCTCTAATTGTTCTAAATACCGAGAATCCCAAATATCATCCCCATCCAAAAAAGCGATATATTCACCCTTAGCTGCAAGAATTCCCTCATTCCGGGCAGAAGAAACGCCACCATTAGTTTTCCGAATGAGTCTAATCCTTTTATCATTATATGCACTTACAATATCAGCGCTATTGTCAGTAGAGCCATCGTCAACTACAACAATTTCAAAATCGGCATAAGTCTGGTTAAGCACCGATTGCAAGGTTGCACTAATTGAACACTCCTTATTATATAAAGGGATTACAACTGAAATCATTTCCTATGATATAAATGGTCAATTTTATTAAAAATTACTCCAAATAAAAATGGCATACAATAAAGCGCCCTATACTTTGAGGGAATTACACTATAATCTAGTTTTTTTACCGCAACTCGAGCATCCTGCTTTTCTACACAATCATCACCAAAATAGAATGAACGGATTTGTTGTGCACTCCATCGGTTAATCCAATTCCAAAAGACCTGATTTTTTTTATATATTGGCTTATCATACTTATCAACGTAGTACGGCAAATAGTCTTTCAAATGGCGATACCTATTCAAAGCCCTATTTTCTGCATCAAACTGGTAAAAAACCATATATCGATCGTAAAAAGCCACACGTTGCGTTGCAATAATCCGCCACCACATATCATCATCTTCAGCATATTTTATCCGCTCATCAAACATTCCGACCTTGTCAAAAACATCTTTTCTTATAACCACACTACTCGAGCAAAACAAATCCGATACACGTCCGGGCATCTCAAAGTAATGCTCTACATAGCCACGATAACCGTCAGGCAAACCCGTTGATAACCGCCGGACCAGCCTATCGCCTTCCGTCACTTCGGCAAAATTGATGCCCCACATGGCTGCATCCGGGAAATCATGTATCATCTTTACCTGCTCTTCCAGATAATGTTCATCCCAGATATCGTCTGCATCAAGAAGAGCAACATACTCGCCTCTTGCCTCCATTATGCCACGATTACGAGCAGAACACACCCCTCCGTTTTGTTTTGATATCAATCTAATCCTTGAATCTTGACATTTCCTAACGGCTTCCGAACTATTATCAGTCGAGCCATCGTCAACAACGATAATCTCAAAATCAGCATGGCTTTGGCTAATAACAGATGCCAAAGTGTGCAAAATAGATTTTTCTTTATTATACAAAGGGATAACTATTGATATCATAGAGCCCACATTTCGTTATTTATCAAATATAATTCTTCTCGGAAGAGCATATTTATCATAACCGACTCCACTTCTCAGACATCCTCCCCACGCCGCAAATGCCATATCGTAACCAACAGATTTCGCGACAGTTATGGTTTCAACATCATAGTCGCCCAAAGGATATGCGAGGAAACGCACAGGGTTCCCCACCATCTTTTCAAGATCCGCCTTTGATTTTTCCAATTCCTGTTTCTGCAGCTCAATCGGCATCTTGCTCAATGCCTGATGAGAAATGGCATGAGATCCGACGGTACAAAGCGAAGACTTGGAAATCAGTTGAAGTTGCTCTATGGTCATCATTTCTTTCGGCTCGGTCTCGCTGACTTTCGCCTCTCCAGTTAACAAGGCAGGCGAAATGAACAAGCAGAACGGGATGTCATATTTTTTAAAGATAGGATATGCCACATCATACACATTCCTGTAACCATCATCAAGTGTAACAACAATATAATGTTTCTTTCTTGATATTTCTCCTTGATTTGAAACATAAATATCGTAAAATCCATCTACTGAAATGAACTCAAACCCAGAACTCAATGCGTCTGTGATGATCTTTTCCAAATAAGATGGAGTCACTTCACACTGGTGCAAACCGAAATCTTTCGAAAACTCATTTGTAATGCTATGCAACAGCCAGATTTCAGCCCGTACTGGATGCACGAAATTATAGCCGAATGTACGGATTTTCCTAAACACAATCATTAAAACCTGATTTTTCTCAAACGTATTCCTTTACCATTCAAGAAATGAACATAATCCAAACGTTCCAAATATCTATGAGCACCATTTTGAGCATAGTCCAAGATTTTCCCCCAATAAAAACCTACTGTATAAAAAGCCTCTGGCATTTCCGCCACAAAATCTCCTTTGAATGAGGCGTATAGGACCTTGTTTTGGAAAGGAATAAACTCGAAACGCCTGAATATAGCTTCATCAACAGACTGAGCCTCCATAATCACAAACAAATTATCCCAATCTATTCGCTTTTTCCGTTCATTCCATTTCTCTAATCCTTCCTCAAATGTCTTGTAATGACGAAAATTGATTCTCACACTCCCATATTCTCCAAGAATAACGCCCACAGGACAATTTGTATCCGAAGGAATCTCTTTTATAGGCAAAGACAAATAATACGGCAAATGCTCACAAATAACGACAAAGTCTTTAGGACAAATATCCAAATTTATCGTTGGAGAGCAAAAACGTTCATGCAAGTCATGGTATATTATGCCTCCGATACAATTATTAGCTATTATAGTAAAACCGTGATTTTTCAATTTCGAGCGATATCTTGCCGTAACCATTGAACGCAGAAACTTAACCACTCGATTCTTCAGCCGATGCACAGATGATTTCATCTTTCCAAATCAATTTCATAAAATGTGAGACACGCCTTTCAGCACACCATATCGCCATCTCCCCCTTGAATATTCAACGACTCGTCAACCGTAAAACCAGGTGGTAACGTCAACGAAACCTGTTCCACAACATGCTTGGAATTCATTCCGCAAAAGCCGACATTTCTCATAAAGTCGAACAAGTCCTTTGAAAATGTGGAAAATTGCATCAAATCCATTGAGAACACATTCTGCAGCAACGATGCGAAAACAAATTCCTTGTCATTTGTATCATAATAAAGATATAAAGGCTTGCATCTCTTGTTCACACAATTCAAAACATAAAATCCACAAAGTCTTTCTTCCCGATATACCTGAACCATCTGGACAGAAAGTGACTCAACATCGGAGCCAAATTCGCAGCCCGTTTTCTTCTCAAACCTACGATCTACAGCTTGTAAAAACGGAAAATGAATTTGCCAATTCAAGTAGTCACGCTGACGCAAGAATAAATCTTTTTCGCTATGAGCCACAATAAAAGCGTAGGTCTCTTCATCAATCAAAGGCACATGACGATTGGAATACTTATATTGATTTAACGACTCAAACGCGTTCTTGTTCTTATATTCCATCAATTTCTTTTTAAGCAATGCCTTCGGGCTGCGACAAGTAGTCTTCAAGTTCAGGAAATACTTTGGGTAATAAGATATGGCATATCCTTGCTTATGATCCAATTTGCAAGAAGCCTCTGTCGATTCCAAGGCGATATACTTCTCACCCACAGCATCTTTTATCTGACGCATCATATTCCATGATGCACCTTTCCCCCTATATTCAGGTTCAAGCCACTGTGTCGATCCCCAGAAATATCGGTCTGACAAAGCCGGGCGCACCCATTTTTCGGAGAAAGCCGCCGTATAGCCTATTGCAACATCACCGTCAAATACTGCCGCTATGACCGCATCCTCTTTCCTGGCATGCGGATTGTTGATGAAAGCATAAGCGCGTGTACGCGAAATAATCCTATCCGATATGCCATTCGCTTTATTGTTTACCAGCCAATCTTCCAAATCGGCAATGGTGAACACCTTATAAGTCAATGTTTCATTCATTATCTTTCAAAAGCTATATCATTTATTTCATTGAATCCAATTGGGCTGCTTCACAGTATTACATGAACGATAATACTTAATCTCCTTAACATGTTCACGAAGATACTGATAATGGCGCAAATAGCTCTCACTGCCATTTTTATCGCCATGAAGCCAACGCGACAAAGCCTTAAACAAATAATGGGCGCGCATCGACAGCACCGATTTTGAAGAACGCGGGTCAATAAAAGTTTCCGGATCGTATGTATTTGAATACCGTGAAAGTTCCTCTGCGTTGTCCAGACGCTTGCCACTATCATGTACCATGCGTGCAGCCGGAACCAATGCCATTGGCATTCCGAAATACTTTAGGCGATTCATGTAATCATCATCCTCTCCATAATGATAAATCATCGGCGTGAAGCCGCCAACAGTTTCCAACGTCCTTCGCGGAATCAACCAGCCCGCTGCGTTCGAATAGGTAATATCATATACTTCCTGCATCGTGCCACAATAAGCATCACTGATAAAGCTTCTTGAATTCGGGAACTGAAGCTGCATATTAATCCTTTTATTGTCAACAGACAGATGCACCGGACTATACACCCCATATTCAGGATGCTTTTCTGCCGCCGAAACCAGTTTTTCCATCATGTCAGGTTCGACCCAAGTGTCCTGATTCAGCAGGAAAACATAATCGCAGCCATGTTCCCTTGCATATTTCATGCCTACATTATTGGCATTGCCAAAACCAAGATTCTCCTTGTTCTCGAAAACAATCACTTCAGGATAATTAGCGCGGATATAGGCCACACTGCCATCTCCGGAATTATTATCCACAACAATAGTGGTAACAGGATAAGTGCTGGCACGCAACGATTGAAAACAACGGTCGTACCAATACTTTCCTTTATAAGTAACAATAATGACAAAAATCTTTTTCATTTTATTCTAATCCACTCCTTTGGATAAATTGCTCCTGAATCCAACCTTTGTGAAAACCGTTCCGGCACGACAACTATTTTTCCTTTATTATCATTCAACCAGGCGCCCCACCAACTGAAAGTGCTATTTGCATTAATATTATGCTTGCATCGGCTCATCAGCATCATGTCCTTCCACGAGTCTTTTCCGTGATGGATGTCAACAAACGTGACATTCTCACATTTGAGGTTCTCTCTTGACCATTCCATGTCATCGGAAAACACAAAATAGTGAGGATTCCCGACATGGCTGTTCATATAAGCAAGAGCGCTGTCATAGTATTCCTTAGTACATATTCCACCAAAGCCATCTGTAAGAAAATCACCTCTACGGACATGAACCGAAACACTATTTTCACTTTCAATTTGCTTTAAGATTTCGCATCCCTTATCGTTCAGCAGGTTGTCGTCAAACGAATAAAGATTGCGGACTTCGTTTTCAACACTTTTGAAATTATCCTCGCAATGCCACCCGCCATACAGGAACCTCACGCCATGTTCGACCGAATTAAGCATTTCAGGGTCAGCAGCATACGATGGTTCTCGCTTTAACGAAACATGCAACTGCTTCATAATGACACGCAGCCAATGCCGTTTGCGGCTGTCGCAAACCTGCGACCAGTTATACCATGAAAAAAAACGTCCCAAGAAGGTATCAGGCCGGTTTTTCATTTTTACGCCAAACAACCTGTCCAATTCATAGCCGTTGTGTTGGCATGTGCCTGGTTCCGGAAAATACAAGCATTTTGTCCTCGGGTCTTGCTTTTTCTTCGCAAGATAAAAGGCATATTGCGACATTTGATTTCCGAGTCCGTTGAATATCAAGACAACATCCATAACTTTCAGCTTAAAACATGTTGATAAACATCAATATATTGCTTTGCCACATGCTGCGGAGAATAGTTTTCAATAGCGCAACTCCTTATTCTCTCGGAATCGTATCGCCTGCCAAGAGCCAATTTTATGGCTTCCGAAATATCAACCGGCGCATATCCTGATGATACGACACCATTGTCTTCATTAATCATGTCTTTAGCACCACTGACTGGCGTAATAATCACAGGAGTCCCACAGCACAAAGCTTCAATCGGCGTCAGAGGGAATGCTTCCTGATGGGATGGCTGCACAAGAAAATCAGCAGCAGAATATAATAATTTCAGCCAAATTGCATCACTGACAGAACGATAGTGGCGAACATCAATCTGTTTTTTACTGCAAGGAACATAACCATCGCCAACACAGGCCAACATGATATTGTCCGAATCCATCATATCCAGAGATTCCAGCAATTCGCTTAAACCTTTTTCCGAATCATTCATGTTTTTATTGACGAACAGCAATATTTTTTTGTCAATAGGCCATTCCAACATATTACGCAGCACAGCCTTTTCCACAATGGGGGAAGCAGAAGGCTCAACACAATTGTGTATTTTGAATATCTGCCTTTCCTTATAGAATTCATGCTCTTTCATCAGCCTTTCCATTTCACTTGACAAAGCTATCAATGTCAAGTTTCCGAAACCTGCAAGAGCCTTTTTTTTCACATTGTAACTTTCTTTTTCCAGACTCTCATACTGATTGTAATACTTTTCACGCAAACGGACATGATGGAAACCGCCATACATAGGATTCAGATCGTGCATTGTCCAAACTACCGGTTTCTTGACGTTTGCAAAAAACGTTGGGAAATCCACATATCCCGAAATCCAATGAATATTTATGACATCCACCCAAGCGACCAACGGGTGTTTCTCCAATTCAAACGAAGACAAAGGCAAGTCGAAATATGCAGGATATTTCCTGTCAAGTTTTGCAAGCTCAAATTCCATCTTTTCCATCGGAGTCATGCATTTGCCCTTACGACGCAATGCACGGATAATCTTGTCAAGCACAGGAATATTCGGAACCTTATAGCGGCCTCGCATAGTTTCTGTCGCTTTAACAATATCATCAGAAACGATATTGGTCTGCCCGACGAGCACCTTACTTTCGATGCCTTGTTCCAGAAGCGCTTTATGCAGACGCAATACAGCTATGCCAGCTCCACCTGATGTAGTATATGTGATGTGAAGAACTTTCATCCTTTATTTTATGACTCTCATCTTGCGAAGCATAGCTTTCACTCTTCTCTTTGCTTTCTTTACCAAGGAAACCTTTTCATATTTAAAGAAATCATGATACGATTTCAATATTTTACCATTTGGCCTAATCCTTTCTACAAAGCTGACATCAAACACTTCCTTTTCATAGTCAGGCGTAAAAACATACCCCAAAGAAGCCCCACAATGAGTACCAGAATTATCCATTCCGCAATTACTTGCAAAGGATTTGACAGGAACGACCGTATAGCCATGATGTTGATGGATACAATATTCCCAACGGATGTCCCAGGCATCAATTTCACCATGCAGTTGCATCAGCAACATATCATACAAATCTTCTCCCCCTCGGTTAAAGCTCTTCACGCGCCACCAGTTGGGATGCTTAATGATGTCATATTGCTCTATATTCCAATCAGCCAAAGCCCAACGATCGCTCCATGTTGCCCAGCCCCACGAAACCGAACGGCAGGAAAGATAAACATCATATTTATAATTTTCCGGAAGTGTTATGCCAATGCTTGTCGCTCCTAAAGTAAAAATACGTTTATCTTTTTCATAAAACCGCAGCCCTTCGTTCATGAACCTCAAAAAAAACCGATTGGTTACAATATCATCTTCAACCACAATCACTTTCCCGAAACGATTCACGGTTTCCGTCACGCCTTGGATAATGGAATCGGCACATCCAATGTTTTTTTCAGCGAAATGCAATTCAATGGACTTAAATCCAGAAACAGAGGACACATACTCACGAACTGCTTGAATTTGCTGTTTTGTCTGTTCCGTTGCACCCTCTTTAGGACCATCGGCATAAACAATCAGATCCGTATCCTCTACAAGTTCATTATTGAGCAAAGCTTCTACCGTTTTGCGCACATGATCGGTACGATTATAAACGAATAGGACTACTGGAGCTAAATTTGTCATAACAATTTAACGATTATTCAATGCTAATTTCCGTATCTGAGAACCTACTATGTCCCCATTCATAACGCCAAAACGACAATGGTGTCTTAGTTGCCTTATCTCTATACTTCATTTCAAAAGACAAAACATTATAAACCAAATCGTAATCTGTGAAGCCATACGCATCAACTTTATATCCAATATTGAAGGCGACCTTGTACTTCCCATTTGCCAGATTATGATGTCCGACTCTTAATCTGACAGTAAACAAATCTTTATTATCAGGGATTGCCAGCAATGGAGAAATAAAGGATCCGACTTGCTTGTCCTCAATATCTTCAATCATCATTTCGCAGGTAAATTCCTTTTGAGATGGATGATTTCTACGAATAACAAGTTCAATCTCAAGATCTTCATCCAATGCAATATCCGTATGCCCGTTCAATAACTTTACAGACATTACTTCCAAAAACATATTGGTCTCATACGGTCGATTCTTATTATTTGGTTCACAATACGTAATCAGATCGGAAATGTTATTCCCCAAATATTCATGCACTGCATCTTCAGCCGTTCCCGTATATTTAACAGAACCCTTTTCCAAAATCACACCTGTTTTGCACAAATTCTTGACTGCTGTCATGTTATGGCTCACGAACAAGACCGTTCTTCCTTCGCCTTGGCTCACATCCTTCATCTTGCCAATAGCCTTTTTCTGGAATTCCGCATCACCAACGGCAAGCACCTCGTCAACGACAAGAATTTCAGGGTCGAGGTGAGCAGCAACAGCAAATCCCAAACGAACCGTCATGCCAGACGAGTATCTCTTTACAGGTGTATCGATATAACGTTCACAGCCCGAAAAGTCAACGATTTCATCCAATTTCTTTGCTATATCGTTCTTGGTCATTCCCAAAATAGCTCCATTCAAGTATATGTTCTCGCGCCCTGTCATTTCAGGATGGAAACCTGTACCCACCTCAAGCAACGAACCAATTCGGCCTTTGGCACGGATGGTTCCCGTTGTAGGGCCAGTAACCTTCGAGAGTAATTTCAAGAGCGTACTCTTTCCGGCGCCATTCTTGCCAATGATGCCAACCACATCGCCCTGCTCCACCTTGAAGTTGATGTCGCGTAAGGCCCACACATATTCCGAACTGCCTTTTGTGGATCGGTCGTTGGTTTCGCCGATTTTAAGATACGGGTCTTCCTTTCCCAATACATTGGTAATCCAAAACCTGCGGATGTCGTGGCTAAGGGTTTTGGTACTCACTAATCCCAAGCGGTACTGCTTGGATATGTTTTCAAATTCTATTGCTGTGGACATAAATTCTTTCCAAATTCTATTTTTACATTAAACTACTCTTATTCTGTTTTTTATCTATCTGCTCATTGCCAGCACTTGAACCGGATATAGTTCGAAACCTGTAGGATGCTGAGGCTTTTTCTTAAGGAAAAGCGCTGGCACTATCTTTCGTCCAGCAGCGAAAGGCATATATTTCACCTTCTCTTCAAGCTCATTCAGCAACGACATGGCATTCTCCTCATTCGTCCACTTACATTCACCCACAAGCATTGTGCTGTGGTCAACCGATTCAGCTACCACATCCACTTCCACTGTCAGGTCACGGTTCACCGAACGCCACCAGCGGCTTGCCTTACCGTAAACTACACCGTCAATCACATTGCCCGAAACCGCATCACGACAGATGTCTTCCCAAACCATGCCGACATAATCGCTGAAGGTGTTTTCAAAAGCATTCTTCAGAGGGACTGTCCTACCCATCTCGATAAAGGAACGGAAAGGAACAAGGTACTTGTAATAGATTCCGAAAAAAGAGTCCGAAACTTTATACAGACTTTTCTTCGCTTTCTTCTCATTCTCGCCGAAAGGGATGTCTTTCTTCAGATAGCCGAGTTCGATGAGTTTTGCCAAAGGCCGCGACAGATTGGTGGCGGGTTCTCCGCAACGGCTGGCTATCTCCGAGACTTTCGCTGATCCCGTCCCCACATACGACAAAATCGTCGAAGCCTTCACCGGGTCTTTCACATCATCCCGCAGCAAACGACCCGCTTCCTCATACAAAGTGCCGTTCACATGAAACAACTCCGACCAGAGCATATCCTCCAGCGAACCGTATGCTTCCCTAACGCACCAATAACGGGGAACTCCGCCCAATACAGCAAAGTTTTCAACGCTTTCAATGGGGGTCAGTTGCAAAGCCTCCTGAATGAAAGGAATGCGTAAAGGATTCACCTTCATCAGAAGGTCGGCACGACCATAGATAGGTGAAGTTGAATCCAAGAGCAAGGAATACATCGACTGCTGCGACGACCCGCAAACAATCAGATTGTATTTCAGAACATGGGAATCGACCATTTTCTAAATGACCGACGGTAGCTCAGGACTCGTCCGCACCATGTACGGAAACTCATCGAAACACAAGGTGAATTTCTCCGTCACCCTAAAATTAATGGCAAGCAGCAGGGATTCCCAATCGTTATAGGATACGATGTCCAATCCTTCGAAAACGGATGACGCCGTTTTCGCCACCAGCTCGCGCTGCAAGGCTGCATCGACTTCGGTGGCAAGATAATAAATATCGCCATCGCCCAAAACTCTCTGAATCAAAGCCGACTTCCCGACTCTGCGGCGACCATAAATTGCCACAAACGAAGGTGCCGTTCTATTCAAAGCCGCCTTCAAACGTGCCATTTCATCTATCCTATCGACGAATTCCATCTACTATGCTTGACAAACATTATGTTTCACCTGCATAATAATCCAATCAGCTGCGATTTGTTATTAAATTCTATTGCTGTGGACATAAATCAAATATATATTTTCTTCAAAATCTTGTTTATGAAACGCACTATGATCGATTTGGATTCCTTATGGTTAACCTTGTGAAAATAGCCATGAATCACTTTGTCAATTAGCGTTCTCCGATCCTCGATCTTATAATACTTTAAGAACGCTTCATCCCAAATGTCCAATTTTCTCAATTTCGCCATCGGATACTTGTTAAGACGCTCAAATACATAATCATCGAACCATGTGTGGGTTGAGTGTATTTCTAAACTATCCCAAAAATCAAAGGGAAAAGCTATTGATTGAGGCTCCAACTCAAAACGAATGTCATTTTTCTGATTTTCTATTCTATGTTGAGCATAGCTTGTTGCCAACGAAACCGGGCTTCTATGGTTCATCTCCCAGTCCACGAACTGATAGAACCGGTTCTTCGCTGCAATTCTGTTCGGATCCAACAAGCCACAATGCAGCACACGGAAATCCTTAACATAATACATCTGTTTTTCTTCAATAGGATAAGGTATGCGCATTGAGTGCATATTTCTCACATAATTGCCATGAGGCTCAACACCATCATCATGAAACAGCCAGGGATAATACGGAGAATCACCGTAATGTTTCTTATCGGGTGCAAGCTGAGCCCATTTAAAACAGAACACATCTCCTGGGATTGAATTCAATATATGTCGGCCATCTTCCGTTTCCCGCCAATTGGCCGGCAGTATTTCATCAGCATCCAACCCCCAAAGCAGCGTGTCGCGGCCATTGGCAACCTCCCTCGCTTTCTTGACGAGCATGGCCTGCCTTTCGGCTTCATTGAAATTCGGATTTGTGTTATCAATGACAATCACCTTAGGGTACTTGCCATAAATATCTCGGCTTCCATCAGTCGACATCTGGTCGGCTATGATGATATAGTCGGCCCACAACGAAGTCGCTTTCAAAAAAGCGTTCAACACCCAAGCCTCATTACGAACTGGGGTCATTACGATTTGGAGAAGTGAATTATTCATGTCTAAATTTCATCAAAACGAACAAAACAAATGCACTAAAATAACCCAATAAATATTTCGAAAACATTTTATTCTTGTATTCGTCTGTGACAAGTTGCCTTTTTCTATTAAGAGCCTTATTAAAACGGAAAACATTTATGTAGTGACGCAAATAAATATAGTTTTCTCTATCAGCGAATTCAAGTTCATCAAAAGAGCACTTATCCGGAAATGCTTCGCTTAAAAACTTTCGATTTGCGACCAACCATTTATGATACATAAGCTTAATCTCAAAAGATTTTGAATTTGACAAACCGCTTTCATGAATTCTATATACACAAGAGCAGCCTTCTAATCTTGCAAAAGCAGATTCATGTGCCAATATAGCTTGTAAAGACAAATCTCCCATACTTTTCATAGGAAATTCATCTATTATCTTTTTTTTATACAAAAGAGTACATGTTCTGGTCACGGGACCACAAATTGCCGATTCAAATACATTTCCCAGCTCTTTCACGCCATTTTCAACAAGATAATCGCCTTTTGCAAACCAATCAATATCATCAGTCAACTCATCACCTTTACACACCATACAATTTGCTCCAATAAAACCATACTCTTCATGCTCCTCCAAAAAATCCACCTGCTTCTGCAACTTCAATGAATCCGTCCAGTAATCGTCACCTTCACAAAGAGCAATGTATTTGGCATTGTCATGCCATTCTTTAAAATAAGGTAATTTCGTCTTCTTTATGCTGTAATGGTTATACTTCAAAAACACGACAACAAATGTACAATTCTCATTAGTCTTATGCTTTGCCACCACCCTGACATAATCCTCCGTTTCATCCTGCACGGAAGAAGCCATATCAAACTCTTTTTCCAAAAATCGTTTGATCACCTCCGGTTCGCCATCCATTGAAGCATCATCTACTACAACAGCCACATACGGGAAATCCGTCTGCTGCATGACAAAGCCCTTCATTGCATCTTCAATGTAATTGACGTGATTAAAAGTCATGCATTCAACAAAAACCAATGGATTTTGTGTGTTTTCTATATTGGAATCCATACCCAATTATATTTCAACTATTTCGCTAATCCTACAATCTACAAAAGGAACAATAGCCGTAGCCCAAGCCATGCCAACGCCAAAAGCACTTAACATCAGCTTTTTGCGGCCTGCCATCTTGCCCTTCAACTCACTGATAATGGTAAGCGGCACAGAAACAGAGGAAGTGTTTCCATATTTTTGAATCGACCACGGAATCTTTTCCGCATCCAAATTCATCTTCTTGGCAATGAAACTGTTGATGAAAGTATTGGCCTGATGGAAGACATAATAATCCATGTCTTTAAGGTCTTCACCTGTCTCTTTGAAAAGGCACTTGATATCCTTGGGGATTTCAATGATGACAAAGTTAAAGACATCATCCCCATTCATATAACCCTGCTCCTCGCTGCGAATATTGCCATACTCGTCAACGACTTTCTCTTTCAGTGTCTCGGCAGAACTCATATTGCGGTAACCGCCTCCCGGTATCATAATCAAATCGCCACGGGAACCATCAGAGTTCAATGAGAAATGGCTTTCGCCATATTTTTCATCTCTTTCAATCAGTGCTGCAACACCCGCATCACCAAAAATGAAAGCGGATTTTCTGTCTTTCCTTGAGTAGACTTTCGAGCGTGTCTCTCCATCCAAAAGCAAGGCTTTGCGCAAGCCGTTTTTTTCCATAAAAGAATAGACGATGCTCAAACCAAACAAGAACCCCGAGCAGCCCAGATTGACATCGAAAGCGATACAGGTTTTTGGTAATTTCAACCTGTTTTGCAACAAAATGGAAGTAGCCGGCATACGATAGTCCGGCGTTTGCGACACAAAGACCAACAAGTCTATCTCTTCCCTGTTTACGGCATTGTCAGCAAACAGTTTTTCTGCCGCTGCATAGCACAAATCAGAAGAACAGGTTTGCTCATCAACGAAACGGCGTTCAGCCACACCAATCTTGTCCACCACTTTCTTTACATCCTCTTCAGGGAAAATGTCCAAGTCGTAATGATAGTTGTCAATGACTTGGTGCGGCACACATGCCGCCATAGCGGAAATACCGACGTTATGATAGGTAATTATGGCCATAAAAACAATTACTTTTCCCACAAATCGTATGGGAAACTATCAAGGAGACCTTGCTGTAATGCTGACAAATCTGGTATGGGAAGGGGAAACATTTGCAAAGCTTCCTCCAACGTGTCTGCTATTTTAACATCACGCCTTCCAGTACTATAATAGTAATCAAGATACTTAAAATCAATAACTTTATCCAAAGAACGGAAGAAAACGGCAGGAACACCATATGATTCCGCCAAAATTATCCCATGCAAAGAACTTGTAACAACTTTTTCGCTAGAAACTATTGCATCTATCACACTCTTATAATCATCAGTATTCATGGAAACCATACTATGATTTGGGTATTTCATCCTCAAACCCTTTTCAACATAGAACTGAGGGATAATACAAAACTCATTGCATTCCGTCTTCTTTTCTGGTTGATAAATTAAAGGCATAAGAATAGCGGGGTCGCCATAAACTTCTGGACATTTATGTCCAAATTTCAACACGACATCCCTTGTCAATGGTCCTCTAACGGCACGTACATCCAACTTTCGGAAAGGATAATACAACAAATATTTCCAAATGCTTTTAGGTTCGAACATAGCACCCGACCCCCATATTGTACAATTCTGATACGAACCAAAGACATTAGAGCCAACTGAATTTAAAAATTTTTTGCCACAAGTTGGCGAATCCAATGACAGATTCCTCTTTTCAAGCATCCAATTAACTATTACAAAGCCTAAATAATCGCCTAAATTATAGCGACTATTATTATATCTCGTTTCTTTTCCATAAGAATCTAGTTCTGGATGATAATCGTATAAATTCACTCTATCCTCTTTCGGTTTTATTTCAGGATAGTGTCCCACCATTCTAGAACGATTGACATATAAATTCATACCATGCTGAAAAGAATTCAGACTCATAGAAACAATAATTTTACATGATTTACATTCTATTCAGAACACCACCATCAATAATCAGGCTACTTCCCGTTACCCATGATGAAGCATCGGACAACAAATAGATGATGGCCCAAGCAATATCTGTCGGATGTCCATAACGCTTCAATGGATAACGTTGCATATCCTTTTGCTTTTCTTCATCTGTAAAAGACAAGTTATCGACCAATTCCGTCTGTACCATTCCTGGATGAACGGCATTGAAACGAATCAGCTTTGCAGGTGAAAGTTCCCTTGTACAATAATGCATAAAATTGGCAAGAGCAGCTTTTGCACCACCATACACCGAATTTGCAGGACTACAGCCATAGGAAGCAGCAGAAGAAACAAAGACAACAGAAGCACTTTTGTTTATTTTCTTTTTCCTCACAATGTCGTTTGTAAGCAAAATAGGAGCAAACGCATTGGTTTCATATACCTTCAGCAAATCATCGTGCTTAATGAAACCAATGGGTTTGGTGAAAGAAATGCCTGCATTATTCACTAGGCCATCCACTGACGGAATTGCTTCCACCAATTCTTTCACTCCCTCAGGAGTGGATAAATCGGCTATAACTTGCAGATGTCCGTCTCCTTCGAGTTGGTCAAAAGTCTGTTGCAACCGTTCCTGATTACGGCCTGTAATAATACATTTTGCGCCCAATTTCGAGCACTCAATAGCCGTTGTGCGGCCAATACCTGAAGACGAACCTGTGATAAGAATCGTCTTTCCTTCTAATGAAAACGGATTATACATATTTCCTATTCTTTATTAAATTGATTAAACAGCTGATAATCGGCAAAACAACTATACAGCTCAAAACATACAAAAGACATAAATATTTGGGCGATTGAAACTTAAGCTGATAAGAGAAAGCAAATTGTGCTACGACCAAAACTATCCAATGGGTGACATAAAAATTCATCGCATTACGACCAATATATGAAAGTACCGGGAATTTCCAATAATCATACGATTTTCTGAACAAGTTATTAATTACAACGATTCCACTCAGAGCAAAAGGATAGAACAAAAGATAGTTCCCTTTCGAAATTGTATTTTTGTGAAAGTATAAGGGAGCATAATCCATTTTCCCCGTCAAATATAGCACAACATAAGAGAAATAAACAATTGCCGCCACAACAATTACCCACTTGTTCTGTTCATATTTTCTGAAATAGTTGCCCAATGAGAAGAAACACAAACCTGAAAAAAAATTACCCAAATACCACGGAGTATGCGAACCAGCAAAATAGAAATGAGCCGTCGCCACTGAAAGACAGACTAAAGCCACCACAATCGGATGGACTTTGTGCAAAATGAAATCAGAAAACAGTCTGACAAAAAACAATGTCAAAAGGAACCATAATGCGCCATTCCCATACACGTCTCCACGAAGCAAAAGCCCTTTCAAGGAAAGTCTTAGCCACACAAGAACGCTCTCTCCTTCTCCAAGGCATAATATCAGGCCTTGCACCAACCAGCCTATCAAGCCATAAATGATAAAGGGCCGGATATATTTTTTTAAATAATGCCGGGTTCTTCCCCCCCCAGAAGGTTTGCTAAAAAAGCCTGACTTGTAGAAAAACCACGGCATGAAAAAAGACAGGGCTTTTTTTAACTGTATAATCAAATTCGGATAAAAGTGGCTAAAGAAGCTACAATGTCCAAGAAAAATCATTATGCAAATCATTGCACCGTGAACTACAGTAGTATAGTCATTCCGTTGTTCCATATTCCGACTTTTTGAAATCAAAGATGAACTTTTTAGATGTAATTCGTTTTTCAGACCACGTATGCCGACACTTCTGTATCATCAAGTTCTACCAAATCAGGGATAACAATATCCTTTGTCTCAAAAGCCACAGTTCCCCATGACAGACCTACACCAAAGCCACAGCAAATATACTTGGTTGGCACAGCTGCACGGTCTTTCAATTGCGTTACAATCGTTAACGGTATGGATGCAGAAGACGTATTGCCAAATTCATACATACAAGAAGGCACCTTTGTATCTTCTAATTTTAGTTTTTTTGCAATCATATTATTCATCTTCATGTTCGCCTGATGGAACACGAAATAATCATAATCCTGATAATCGAAGCCATAATGCTCGGCCAATTTCTTCACTGTCTTAGGTGCGGTAGAAATGCCAAAAGAGAACACATCCATGCCCTTCATACGAGTCTGCATACGATGCATCATCTTGCCTTCAACTTCTTCCAATTCGAATGATTTAGGCGACACCTGATTACGGCTACCACCATCAGGCGTAATGATGGCATCAAAGCCACTGCCATCCGTACCGAAATGGAACTGGAAACCTTTTTCCCCTTCTTTAAACTCGACAGCCGTCACCGTTCCTGCATGTCCGAACAAAGGGTCACGTGGCCCTGCAGCACGTTTCTTTGCATCGCCACATAAAAGCAACGCTTTTTTTATAGAGCCAGCCGATAACAATGACAGAATCTGGCTTAATCCATACACCCAGCCAGAGCAACCCAAAGTGCAATCAGTCGCATAACACTCCTTACTGAGTTCCAAGCGGTCTTGAAGAATGCATGAGGTACAAGGCAACACGTAATCAGCAGTCTGAGACACGAACACGAGTGCTTCTATTTCACTCTTATTCCAATTCAAATCAGCGATAAGTTTTTCCGCAGCCTCATAGCACAAATCAGAAGTGCAAAGATTATCAGACACATGTCTTTCCTTTACGCCTGTGGTCTTAACGAATTCTTCAGGAGAATACTCACTTGAGATACCATCCGAAGCATCTGGATGCAAATTGCTCAAGACGTTTTTAGGAACGCCGGCTGCAATGCCGGCGATCCTAACGTTCTTAAATTCAAGAAATGCCATTAGAGCTTGCTGATAACCTTGTTATACAAATCCTCGATGGTAACGGAATTTCTGACATCATCACCTTTTAAGGCAACGTCAAATTCTTCGTCAACCATGGCAATGACCGAAAGGCCTGTAAGGGAAGACCATTCGTCCAAATCATGGAATACGGTTGTTGCAGCAAATTCACTTGCATCGGTGTCATCAAACTGCTCTGCGAAGAGAGCTACAAATTCTTCTAATGTTTTCATAATGATACTTATGTTAAATCTATTATTTATTTCTGTTTCTAAGACTATTCCTAAGACGATGAAGAATTGAAGACATTTCATATTCACCATTAACTTTATGGTCTAAGTATTCTTTTCTCAAAATACTGCCTATTCTCAAATCATAGAATTCACCGTTTTTTCTAACAGCTTGGCGCATAATGCCCTCTCCTTTCCAAAACAGGATTCCTCCAATAAAGTTGCTCTGCTTATGATTGACAAGGTTTTTCCCCTCCAGCCTATTAAGTCCCATCACATCAAACGTCTGAGACATGACAAACAAATAGGATTCAATCCAGGCAAATCCGTCCCTATAATTTGGATCTGCAATAACTATTCCGTGAAAACTCGCGCTCATATTTTCATAATCAATATCAGAAAGACTCACCCAGCCAATTATTCGTTTCTCTTCATCATTAGTACATACAGCCCAAAACTTATAGGTTTTGTGCTCGCCCATACAACCGTGTACCCAATTTATAGCTTCTTCGTATGAAAATGGGTGATATTGACCGACAATCAAACTATTCAACTGTTCGTCATTCTTCCATTTATAAATGGAATCGACATCACGTTCCTCAAAATCTCTAAACAATACGGTTTCCATCAGTCAGCAATTATAAATTTTAAATATTATATTCATTTCGTTTTTACCATGCCTTTGGTCAATTGGCGAAGGCAAAGCAAATGTTGTCAATTCATACTCTAACTCATTGGGGTTGCTCCATTCAAGCACATTTGGCCAATAAGTTGCCACATAACTTTATTCTCAATCATTCTGTTTCACAAATCAATACAATTGTTTCAACCATTTTTCCTAAACCATTCCTCCGCATTTCTACGATGTTGCTCGGTATCATCTTTCGGCTGTTTTATCGCAGAAAGCACATCCATTGGGATATAATCAACTATTAACTTCAATTCCTTAGCCATTGTGTGGTTCAGGGCTTTCACATTGACATCGTCTATATTCCATTGTTCAATCACATCCCGTAATGCCTCGCGCAGAGCATCCTGCAAGCCACCCATCCACGATTCATCATTTCCATGGATAATCAGATAAATTCCATACTGCTCATCCGACAAATCAAATTTCTGAAGCCGAATGGGCAACCTTTCAAATGCTTCCTGCCCATGCTGTTTGCCACGAATTTCAGAAAACAGGCACAATGATGTAGCGAACTTTTCTTTAATGTCTTCGATGAAAGTGTCGAAATTCTCTTTGTTATCTGGTTTTGGGGACGAACTTTTCGCTTCTATCAAAGCAACCTTTTCATTGATAAGTACCACACATTCACAGGACTTGACACCCTCTGTCTCCTTTACCAAAGGGTCATTCTCTATGATGAACACATCTTCATCACTGAAGACAAAACGCATGAACGACTCTACGAACTCCATACTCAAAGCATCACTTCATCCTTGTACAATTTGACAGACTCGTCTATGATGGCATTCTTGGGCATATTCTTTTGCAAATCCCCATACGAACATTCCCCATCAGCGAAAGAGAAAACCGGTACAGATATACCAAGTTTATGCGCAAGGATATACAAACGCTTTATTACAAAATACGAATGAGTGGAGATAAAAAACTGCACCCCAACCTGAGAAAGCATCATCACTGCATTCATAAAGGTATTAATCATGGCAGGATGAAGATTTGCTTCCACTTCATCAATAAAGATAATGGATTGACTTGACAAATATCGGTTACCCAGCAAAACATCCAGTATGGATATTTTTTTCACACCTTCCGAAGTCATGGCGATTTCATAAACACGGCGATTCTCATCTTGAAACACCCATTGTTCTTTTGAGGCATCAAAATCCAACCGTCCACCGACCATCGTCTCAATGGAACGACGCACATTAGCAAAGGCTTCATAATTACGGCCCTTTGTAGTTGGCGTTAATGCCATGGCCAAATCATAATATGTATCATCATACCCCTGTTCCGTACGCAACCTGGAATTGATAATGGCATTTTTTATCGACAATATCTCTTTTGCCGGAATAAAAACGGAATTTGTGGCAGTCGGAGCAAAAGTATTATCTGTAATGTTTGCATATTTTGCCGCAGAAGCCGTAAATGAAAACGAGAACTTCTCTCCTTTATCTGACGTCATTGAATATGACAATGAATTCGAGCCTTTCTTGACCAAAGCAGACAACTCACGAGCCAGAAAGGTCCAATAAAGCTTGTCGGCCAGAATCTCTTTATCCGACCTGTTTTCGGCACCCCTTCTGTTTTGTTCTGTCGTCTTTACAGCAACATATAATGCCTTTAGCATGGTGGTCTTACCCGACTGATTGGGACCAATAATCAAATTGATATTGGACAACGCATTTAAGCCGACTTCGCTTATTCCTCCAAAATTCTCAATTCTAATAGACTTTATCATGACTTTATGATCTTAAATATTCGTTCCATATTCTCATCCCCATATCTTTGGTCACAAGGCAAAGGAAGCATATATTTCGTTAATTTGTACTCTATATCATTTTCGCCACACCATTCCAGCACATTCGGCCAATACTTAGCCACATAAATCCTATTGTCAATCAATTTCTTCCGAAGCGAATCATCTTTTGTCCAATAAGGATAAACCATCGGGGCATCCTAATCAATGTTTTCAAAATCCATGTCCCGTTCTTCAAAGTCTCCATGAACTTGTTCAAACTTTCACTTGCCAATCATCAATAACACCGCTCTTCTTTCCAAAGGATGCGCCTATCAGATATATCCGTTTACCGCTCTGCTCATAAGGGAGGGCATACTTGCGATCCTCAATCTGCTGAAGTGCTTCTGATGCTGTTCCATCCAACTTAAACTCAAAGATATAGACATAATCTTTTGTCTCCACCACCAAATCAGCACGTCCCTGACTGTTGTGCTGTTCAACTTTCACATGGTATGCAGATAACAAACTGAAGATCAAATAAAAAGTATATTGGAAATGATATTCCTTGTCCTTGCGCATCTCATAGTCAATATCTGCAAGATACACATTCATTATGTCATGCAGTTCATCCAAACTTGCATTGCGCAAGCATCCAACCATACGTTCACATACATTCCCTGCATCTTCATTGGAACTGAAATAGGAATTTGCGAGCAGAGTGACGAACCCCCGTTTAACCTCAGCATTGGGATAGTCCAAGCGATAACGTTTGGTAAAATCATCCTGAAGTCTTGTTTCTTTTATTGTCAGATAACCGCTTTGATAAAGCATGGCCAACGGATCTTCCACGCATGCGCGATAATCGGTGAAGTATTCCGGTGTATAGTCCTTGTCCAACAGAGTCTGCATATCCACAAGTTTTCCCCGCAACAGTTTCAACAAATAAGAGGGTGTCCCGCTTGAAAACCAATAACTGCGCAAAGCATTGTTGGCAAAAGCGTTCAAGACACTGAACGGATTATATAGGCCAAGCAGAGATCCGCTGAAATGATAGCCGTCATAAAATGTTTTCAGCGCATTCCGCATCTGTTCCTCAGATACATTGTTATTACAAGCCAATTCTGTTATTGATTCCGCAAAATATGTATCCATTTCCGTATCCGTTATACCGCAAAGAGCATCATAATCAGGATTCATACTAATATCGTAAGGTTGGTTGAATCCACTAAAGACACTGACTTGCGAGAATTTTGTAACACCTGTGAGCAGGACAAATCTTAAATCCGCATCAGCGGACTTGAATGCCGAATAAAAGCCCTTAAGAATGTTCCTATTTAAATCCTCCTTTTCACTTTCCAGCACATCCAATATCGGTTTGTCGAATTCATCTACCAACACGACACAACGCCGTCCCGATTTTTCATGAGCTATACGAATAACCGATGCCAATCTTAAGCCAATGCTTTGATTTGCATCAGCACTGATTTGATATTGATCTTCCCAACGAGACACATAGCTTTGCAATGTATTTTCTAATGCCATCGGCTGTGAAAAATCAACGCCATTAAAATCGATATGAAAAACGGGGTATGTTTTCCAATCATGTTCCAATTGGTCAATTTTCAGGCCATTGAAAAGCTGCCTTTTGCCGAGAAAATACGCTTCAAGGGTGGATATTGTCAGCGATTTGCCAAAACGCCGCGGACGACACAGGAAACAGATATGTTGTTGTGCCAAATAATATATCATATCCGTTTTATCCACATATATGAAGTCTTCTTCCCGCAAGACCTCGAAACTCTGTATACCTATCGGATATTTTCTCATTTCTTCATCAATTATGTTACGGACAAATTCACCACGGGAACATTCGCCCGCAAGATTATTATTTACTTTTGAGATGCGTAAATCAATTCAATTATTCCATTCATTTCTTCTTCGCCATATCTTTGGTCACAAGGCAGAGGGAGCATATATTTCGTTAATTTGTACTCAATATCATTTTCGCCACACCATTCCTGCACATTCGGCCAATACTTAGCCACAAAAATTTTATTCTCAATCAATCTGTTTCGCAAATTGGCGTCATCTGTCAGATACGGATAAACCATCGGAACTGCATCATCAGCCAATTCGAAATGAATCTTATTCCTGCTTTTCAGCTGTCCATCAAGATGCCTGTAGTTTTCGATTCTCTTCTCTCTGCAATATTCATAGTCAATCGAACAAAGTATCTTTTCCGTCAGATTCGACATCCTTCTGATTGGATTGTTTATCAGAGAATCATCGTTTGTCCTGAAATCCTGATAGCCAAACTCAGCACCGACATCTGCACGTTTCAAAAGATGCGTCATCCTATCGTAGGATTGGTCTTGTCCAAATTCCTCATCCAATCTGCATTCCGTATAAAGATAAGCCCCATCCGCAACCCCAAAGAATTTTCTTGCCGAAAAAAAAGTGTCAATTCCTTGAATCGGCTTGGCATAAAAGGCCTGTGCATTATCTACAATCAAACAGTTTCCAAAACAATTTGCCAACATTAATACGCAATCTTGTTTCAGACCATAGTAGTTTGTGTATAAGAAGGCTTCATTTTCTTTAAGGTCTGGTAATACTACTGGTTCAAGTTTTTCATTTATTGAATAAAATTCGTATTGGACACCTAACTTATTCAAAGGTTCAAGCATCACCTCACATGTATAATAAGGAATATAAACCTTTGTATATTGCCGGGAGCGTAAAACATACTCAAAACAATTCCGTGCCGTATTCAGTCGGATGGCATCCTTGTGATAATGTTCGCCATGGCGAAGTTCTAAGCCGAAATATCCACCTATTGCCCTATCCATTATTTTCCTTTCTCTATCTCGTTAACCTGCCAGCGTCCTCCCTTATCCGGTCCTATTCGGGTAATCAGACCTTGAGATTTCAACTTGGCGATTATCTTCTCAACTCCGCGAGTGGTTATGGAAAGTTTTCCAGCAAGTTCCTGTATTGCTATTTCGGGGTTTTCCTTCATCAACCACAACACTTTCTCCGAACTTTTCTCCGAACTTTTCTCCGAACTTTCATCTTTCTGTTTCTTATCCGTAACATTCGAAGATTCATGCTCCGTTTCATCAGAATGTACAGACATTGAGGAATATGCTGTTCCGACAATCATAAAAGCAATCTGCTCATACTTGGGTGAAGGACAGCCGGCCTCCAGCAATTCACGGTACATTCTGTCAACACCCTCACCGAACTCACGGACAAATCTATGCACTTTCAAAAACTTGGCAATGATCGGATTGCGTGAGAAATGGACATACCTCATATTGTCTAAACGCACGATACTCGGCAAATTGCCTGGACTCTCCACGGCTATTCGGTCATCAAACATTTTAATCTGGATGTCAGTACCTAAAATGCTATAATCACGATGTGTTATTGCATTTATGATCAATTCTTTCCAAACGAATTCAGGATATTCCGGCTTGGTGACGAAACGGGCATCCGGTCCCAAATAGGTATGTTCACGTATTTGCGTTCCCACAAACGCAAGGCTTTTATTGACCATGTCGAGAATAGTTCCATCAAATGTCACATCTTTCATCACATTCATTTGGGCACCTGTCAAAGCTTCCGTTCCCTGATACTTTATGAAACGCACTTGCGCACGAGGAAAGAAATTTTGCGGGTTCCTGCCAAACAGCAGAATGGCAGCAGAACTTATCTTATATTCATCTCCTTCCCTGACAATCAATTTGTCGTTTTGTTCCAGATACTCCAATGGCGATTTCGGATAACCGATCATCTCGCAATACTCCTGAACAAGTTGCAAGTCAATATCATCTAATGAAGCTCCAAAAACGGATTTATTTTCATAAACCATTTCCCCCTTATCATACAGCAACTGCAACCGCTCATCAAATGTCAATTTCTTGGATTTGTCGCCAACACGATAAAAAACCTCATCTTTTTGATTCGCATGAACTTTCTGACTCTGTTGCACATTCATCAAAAGAATATGGTCAGGAGTTCCATCATGATGAGAAAACGGCAATCTTTCCACCATTACTCTTACAGTAGGCTGACAAAAGTCAAACGGAACACGTAACAACTCATTCACATGTTCCTGATGCTCGTCAACACCTTCTAACTCGCCATCATCCGAAATTCCTATAGCAACTGTTCCACCATCCGCATTAGCGAAAGCCACCACAATGACAGCCAAATCCTTCGCCGCAATTTTAATGCTCTTGCGATCAAAAGTCTGTCCTTCAACGGCATTTGCCAAATCGCATATAGTTCTTTTTCCCATTATTTCACCATTACTTTTAACCATTCCTGCTGATTTGCGAATGCTTTTTCCATCTCACCTGCATCATCAAACCTCATCACCAACGTCCCAATCGCATTGTTGGCACCTTCAAAGCCATGCACAAAATCACCTTCCTTCACCCACAAATCTGTTTCCACGATTTCAGCCGGCAAAGAGGAATCAATCTGCAATCCTGCAAACTTGCCATCTTTATCAGCATGAAGGATGGATTCCGACCAGTGGCCATTGTATGGCTTCTGTTCTATATCTTCGGGTTCTTCACCCACCATAGCTTTTGTTATGGCCGTTATCATGTCAACGCCCGTAGCATATCGCAGCATTTCGCACAAACGGTTGCCACCACCACGAGGCGTAAATTCCATAATATACGGTTTGCCATTCACTCCAATACGAGTCTCGACATTGAAGACCGCAGTTTTCATGTTGAGAAGCGTTATCAGCCGTTGCATTTCATCGGTCAAATATCGTTCTTCTTCTGCAGAAAAAGTCGACGGCCAAGAATATGCAGATGGCGTAAAAGGATTTATTGCTTTCTCGTCAAAACGCTGAGCAGAAAAACTGACAAACTTCAGCTTGCCATCTTGGGCATAGCAATCCGTATCAGAAGAACAGCCTCTTTTTTCTATAAATCCCTCAACAATAATATGTTTACCTATGGAATGTTCCATGGCATAGTCAAGAGCCTTTTGCAATTCATTTTCACTATCCACCCTGCTGCAACCTTTACTCCCTGCAGAATCTGTAGGTTTCACAATCAATGGATACGAGAACTTATTTCTACAATTCCACGCTTCCTCAACTGAGGAAAAGCCAAATGACCATGGCAAGTTAAAACCATTTTCGGCTAGAAAAGCACGGAATTTATCTTTATTTTGAAGGATAACCACACTCTCGTATGGTCCAAATGATGGCAGTCCCATTTCCTGCTGGACGTATGAAGCCGTAACAACCCCTGGGTCAACTGCAAACGACATGATGCCATCTATCTGCTTCTCTCTTGCCACCTTCAGCACAGCCTCCTTGTCAATGATGCTCACATTGACATACTCGTCACTGTATTTATGGGCAATGTTATCCGGCAGATAATCCGCCGTAATGACATAAATGCCCATCTTATGCGCAGCATCAATCACCGGCAACAAATACCGCAGACCGCCGAGAAGCATGAGTTTCTTCATCTCACAATCAATTCAATTACTTTATCCACATCCGTTCAAAGGGCACATTCTTCCGTCACAATTCCTTCGCGAATTTCCGCCAGCACATCATTCACGATATAGGTATCAGACATAAGCTGAAAACCGTATTTAGGATCATGCAGTTGCTGCCCAACATGGCTGGCATAGAAATAATGCAACGCCTTTTCTGGAGCTATCTGAAGTGTATCAGCTAATTGCATGATAATACGCGCCATTTTGCGCCACAAAATGTATTCTTTCATCGTTCTATAATTCCACCGATTCAATAAATGTGAGAAAACGATTCACAACATCCTGATGCCGAATGCAAATCTGATGTTTGAGATCGGCATTGACTAACTGTCCAATGGCTTGTTCGGCTGTTATGAAACCATCAACGTAAGCATCGACGGTAGAGATGACACTATCGTTTGCAATTCCTCCTTCAATCCAATCGTAATTCTCCCATGGCTGCTGTCCTTTCCGACTGGCAGCCACAAAGTTGAGCCATTCCAAACTGTATTCCGAGAAAACAAGTCTTTTCCATGATGTTTCCGACAAAAAGGCATCTTCGGCAAAACGATAGACGTTCAAAATCGGTTGACCATCCTTTCGGCGGCTGGCTTTCGTTTGCGCCCATGCCGTTGCCTGCTGTTTGTCGTGCGTCACATAAAAACCCGGACCAAAATCCAATTCATGGCGACCTACTTTCACCAAAGGAGTTGCAACCGAAATCACAGCACCATGATACAGTATATTGTTATCCCCCATTCTCATAATTCAAAAGAGTCTCAATCAAATCGTCAGCCACATAATCCGCACTTTGGGTGTGAAGCATATCGTAATAGCGGAACAAGCGCCCCTCAATAAGATTCTGACGTTCAAGGCGGTTCACAAGTTCTTCCGTTGACAAATTCAGTTTTTTAGCCGCATTCTCTATGGCAATGACAGCAAACAGCACTTTATCACCTTGAGGGGTTCTCTCAGTTCCTTCCATTATTGTCTTGTTTTATAATGCATTCGAAAAAGGCGTTATTTCACAATCAATTCAATTACTTTTTCCACATCTGCCTCACTTAAAGCATGATGCATAGGCAGACAAATCACCTCGTTGGCAATGCGGGTAGCCACCGGCAAGTTTTCAGGTCTTGCCGATTCCAGACCACGATAAGTCGAAAAAGTGCTAATCAAAGGATAAAAATAACGACGGCCCAATACATTGTTTTCCTTCATCCTGAAATAGAGTTCATCACGTGTCATGCCATATTGTTCTGCATCCACGAAAATCGGGAAATAGGAATAATTGTGCCGCACGCCCGGCATATCGTCAAAGAAACGGATGCCTTTTACATCACGAAGAGCTTCTCGGTAACGGATAGTCACCTGATGACGCGCTTCAATGGCAGCATCCACCTGTTTCAGGTTCAGCAAGCCGTATGCCGCCCTCAGCTCATCCATCTTGCTGTTGATGCCTGGAGCCACCACTTCGGTTTCTCCTGCAAAGCCAAAATTTTTCAAATAGTCGATACGCTGTTTCGTAGCGGCATCTTTAACGACCAAAGCCCCTCCCTCCAATGTGTTATACACTTTCGTTGCATGGAAACTCAAGGTGGACATATCGCCATTATTCAATATTGACTCACCGTTTACCTTTACCCCAAAAGCATGAGCGGCATCATATATTACTTTCAAACCATATTTATCGGCAATGGTTTGGATGCGTTCCGTATCACATGGTTTGCCGTAGCAATGCACAGGCATAATGGCAGTGGTGCGAGGCGTAATGGCGGCTTCAATCTTTTCAGGATCCATACCGCAATTGCTCGGGTCGATGTCAACAAAAACCGGTTTGATACCATTCCACCAAAGTGCGTGGGTCGTTGCCACGAAACTATAAGGCGTAGTAATCACCTCACCCGTAATGTGCAAAGCTTGCAAAGCCGTAATCAGTGGCAAAGTGCCATTGGTAAAAAGACTGATATACGGCACACCCAAATACTCCGCCAAGGCCTTTTCCAATTGTTGATGGAATTGCCCATTGTTGGTAATCCACTTGCTGTCCCAAATCTGTTTCAACATTTCGTTGAACTCATCAAGATTGGGAAGCAAAGGGGATGTGACCGTTATCTTGCCAGCAGTATTCATTTCAGTTTTTTAGTATTTATCAAAACACCTTATTCCTTCAACTCCAAAAGTTTTCCAACTCACAAGAGCATCCATTTAACATTTTAACATTTAACATTTCGGAGCGGTTAAAAAAGCCAAAAACGATTTCCCTAGTTAGGAAAAAAATTTTCTCTAGTTAGAGAAATGAAATTCCTTTGTTTTTCCATGCTACAAATTTGATGTTAAATGTTAAAACGTTAAAATGTTAAATCATCGTTTGTCATTGTCATACAACGACACCCAAACAACTAATTATCAATAATTTAAATCTATATTTTCTTCTCCAAACCACAAAATGACAAAATCAGCCGCAAACCTGCAAAAACAGCATCGTTTCATCATTTTTTCGCATTTTAGGCCAATTTTCTCAGCTCAATTTAACATTCAACAACGTCATCCGATCAGAAAACGTCTGAAAAAAGGATCTCCAATGAAGTACGACGAATCCGAACGTTCCACCAAACCCGACTCAATCAGCACGGAAAGTGATTTCTGTATGGAAGACGCACCAACCAAACGGTTGTTGGCAATGTATTCTGATGAGAAAATGTTATCGCCCGAACGCGCTATGGATTGCAAAAGACGCTTTTGCGCCGGCGAAAACCTATCAAACAACTCAAAATAATAATCGTGCTTAAGTTCAATAACCCTCGCAAAACATTCATCAATAATATCCTTTGTCACTTCATGTAAATCAGGGGTCATGTATTGCCAGATTTCGGCTGCAAGCAACTGTATGTAATATGGAATGTTATCAGCGCGGGAAATCAAGTAACGGCACATCATTTCCTCAATCACGATATCAGATGCAGCAAACTTGTCTTGAAGGAAACGACAAGTGTCCCGTTCCGGCAGCACCGATAGTTGCATGACCATAGCCGAATTATAGAATGGACGATTCTTGGCCATAAACATATCTTGCATTAAATGTGTCTTACTGCCAAGGAAGAGATAGTTAGCGGCATGCTGCAACTGTATTTTGCTCCGCATCAGGCTTTCCAATCCGAATTTATCGAATCGGCGTATTTCCTGAAATTCATCGAAAACCACAACTACCCTACGGCCATCTTGCGACATCTTTTCAGGCAATTCGAGGACTTCGGCAACAGTAGCGGACGAGATGCGTGGCTCCATAATATCAATGCTGAAATCGGCATTCCCAACAGGATCGAACGTGAGCTTAGGCCGAATGTTCCTCAGTTTGGAGACCATACCCATGAACTTTTCCTTTGCCGTCTGCTTACGATACAATGCCTGAGTAAACAATTCGACAAACGACTCCAAGGAATAGACCGGCATCATATCGAAATAAACGCAAACAATATTCTGCTTTTCCAATTCTTCCATTACCTTGAAGACCAACGAAGTCTTTCCGTAACGGCGAGGGGTCAACAGCACGATATTGTTTCCTCCCGATAAAGTCTTCACCATCCGTTCCGTTTCTTCGGTACGGTCGTAAAAATTATCGCCCTGCGCTATCGATATGTAATTAAAAGGATTCACAATTACACTATTTAGTGTTACGCCTCAAAGCGTAATCATTGTTTCTAGCACTCACTTGTCTCAAGCGGTACTGCTTGGATATGATGTTATATTCTATTGCTGTGGATATTTTATTTATTCATTTATTTTTTACAAACTTTTACGATACTCATTTCAAGAAAAACGCCTGAAAAAAAATGAATCTCAGATCAACATTTCCTTCATCGCTTCAATATATAACCCTGCATCAAATCGTATCAATAAACAGCTTCTGTTTCCTATTGAACAGCAACATTCCGACGAGGAGAAGCACCACCATAATGCCAAAACTGTAGGCCAGCCAGCCCCAGCTGAATTCTCCAGCACCCATAGCTCCATATTTGAAAGCCTCGATAATGGATGTCAAAGGATTGAGTCGCATGATGTTCTTGAGGGTTTCATTTTCAATCACGCTCATGGGATAAACAATAGGCGTAGCATACATCCACAAGGAAACGAAAACACCGAAGAAATTGTTCAAGTCACGATATTTTGTAGTCAGCGAAGTGACAATCAATCCCAAGCCCATAGCCAGACCACCCAACATAAGGACCAACACTGGGAACATGAGCAAATAGACGTTTGGAGCTACATCAACGCCTTTTATCGCATAGATAACATACACGACGATAAAAAGCATCATCTGTATTGAGAAGCGGAATAACTGCGACAACACTTGCGAAATCGGCACAATAAGCCGAGGGAAATACACCTTCCCAAACAAGCTGGAATTGGACGAAAATGTTGACGAAACCTTAGTCAGACATTGAGAAAAATAGTTCCACAAGCACTGACCCGAAAGATAGAACAGCGGCTTTGGAATGCCATCAGTTGGGATGCCCGCCACACGGCTGAAGATAATAATATATATTGCCGTTGATACGAGCGGCGAAATGAAATACCACGCGAAACCGAAGATGGTCTGTTTGAACTGCACCAGAATGTCACGCTTGATGAACAGCCATAGCAAGTATTTTTTTGCCCAAACTTCTTTCAGTTCGAGATTAAAAAGTTTATCCTTGGGTTTTATTTCGGTTGTAAAATTCTCCATAATTAAACCGTATCCATAAATGATTTTTGAGTCCTGTTGAAAACAATAATGCCAAAAGCTAACAGCACTACCATGAAAACAAAACTATAGCCCAGCCAAAGCCAACTGAAATCACCAGTGCCAAGCAAGCCATATTTCAAGGCTTCCATAATAGGAGTAACCGGGTTCAACGACATCAGCATGTGCAACTTAGGATTCGTAACCATGCTCAATGGATAAATGACTGGCGTAACATACATCCATAAACTCACCAAATGGGTAAAGACAATCTGCAAGTCTCTGTATTTTGTTGTCATTGAAGATATTACCATTCCAAATCCCGCAGCAGTAAGGGCAACCATTACGACTAATACCGGGAACAAAAGTCCAATCCAGTTGGGTGCAATCGGAGTGCCAGTTGCAACATAATAGATGTAAAAGGCAACAAAAATCAGCATTTGCACACCAAAGGCCACCAAATTAGTAGTTACGGAAACGAAAGGCATAATCATCCTTGGGAAATACACCTTGCCGAAAATATTCGAATTGGTCACAAACGAATTGGAGGTCGCTGTAAGGCAAGCCGAAAAATAGCCCCACACGGCAGGCCCCAGCAAGTAAAACAAAGCAGCAGGAACGCCATCGGTAGGAATGCCGACGATGCCGCCAAATACAGCTACCATCACTATCATCGACAAGATTGGATTGATAATCCACCAAAGTGGTCCAAGCACAGTCTGCTTATAAGCCGTCGAGATATCTCTTCTTACAAACAAGGCATAAAGGTCTCGGTAGCGCCACATCTCCTTAAAGTCAATGGCTAGCATACGGTCCTTAGGCTTAATTTCTATGTCCCATTTTTCCTCTTTCATTACCAAAAACTATGAAAAAAATTCAATTTCGTCTTTATACGGCTTCGCCTTCTGACTCACACAAGAAAGCCATAAAACACTAATATATAACCTCTTGCATTATCAGCAAGTACCAAACAAAAGCACTTTTACCCGAAAAATCGGGCGCAAAATGCAGTTTGCAAATTTACAATAAAAAAATTTGAAAAAGCAAGGAAGAAACGTTGATTTATTTTGACCTTTTCCCTTTGAATACAATGTTTCTGACAATCTTCCAGAAATAGTTCCAATCGGTGCGGAAAGGATGCTGGAGATAGGCTTCCAAATAGCGTCTCTCGCTCTCCTGAATCTCTTCAATGGTCTCCGGCATATCAACGTAATAAGGGGGCAGCATACCAGGCTTAGTCTTGATGCGCAACTGCTGGATTTCAGGCGAATAAAGACCGAAATACTGTCTGCTCAACGGACGCACCCCAACCAGTTTCATCTGACCTTTCAGGACATTCAGGAGCATGGGCAGTTCGTCGATCCAAAATTTGCGCAAAACCTTGCCCCATTCCGTGACGCGGTAATCATCGTGAAACTTGCCACCTGCATCCATACTGTTGTTATTGTAAATGTAAGTTTGAAGGAATTCCGAATAGACATACATGGTGCGGAACTTATACACATCGAAAAGCTTGCCATCCTTACCGACACGACGCAACTTAATGAAAAATCCGCAAGTATGTGGTTCTCTGCAAGGTGGACGTTTCTTCTGACCGATGACCATATAACGGTCGTGGACATACTGTTCACAAACGACATCGAAGCCACAGTAATATAGACGGCCTAATATTTCCGGACGCGGGAAGACCTTCCTCACCTTTTTCGTGCAGAAATAATAGAAACGGCGCGTCAGCCCCACCTTGGGAAATACGCGATGCCAGATAAAGTCAAAGAAATAAATGATATTTGCCAGGAAACGGGGATGTTTGCTATAAATCTGGGCACGATGCTTTTGTGCGGTATCGAAAGAACAGACGAAATAGCCATCATCGGCCAACTTTTCATTGGCCTTGCGCAGATAACGGTTCACATAGCGTATGACATTCAAATGGTCTTCCGCCAAAAGGACATGACATTTTCCATCGGGCAACGCCCATGATTTTGCAGCAAAATCATTAAGCCATTTGGAACGTTCCTCACCGCGAGGATGGAAAGCGTGGATAATCAGTTCGCACAATTCCGTTGGAGCGTGTTCGTAGTCGAAGACCGGAGCATGTTTCGTCTCAGCTGATGAAAGATATTCCATCACTTCATCGTAATTGTCGCGAATCGTCAGCTTGTTAAAACGTTCCCTGATTCCCATCTTTCAAAATTCCTTTCTTTTATTTTGCATTTACTTTTCCAATCTCCTCACGTTTTTTTTCCTACTTCCAAGGTCTACTTGGTGATGATTAAATAATAAGTTGTAATGATGCTATTGCATAAATGACAGAATATGTGTAATTTATTCTTTCACATCGTCTCATGCTATTTTTTTAGCGTTACTTCTTCAAATATTCACGCACTGCATTGCAAATCATGTCCTGATCTTTTTCAGAAAGATATGGATGTATCGGCAAAGAAAGTACAGTCTTGGCAATCCTTTCAGAGACTGGGCAAAGGTTGTCATCAGGATTCAGATATTTGAAAGCGGTCTGCTGGTGCATCGGAATCGGATAGTAAATGGCCGTCGGGATGTCCAAAGCCTTCAAAGCGGCTTGCAATCCTGCACGCTGTTCTTCACTTTCCAATTGCAAAGTATATTGTGCCCAGCTGGAATAGTAACCTTCTGGCACAACTGGCGTCTTCACCACATCTTTCAATTTTTCGGTATAACGTGCCGCAACCTTATTGACATCAACCAATTCGTAGGCCTTGAAAGCCTTCAATTTCACCAAAAGAATAGCTGCCTGAATGCTGTCAAGACGCGAATTGATACCGATACGGACATTGTCGTAACGATCGCTGCCTTTGCCATGAACATGATAAGAATCAATCAACTCCGCCCATTCAGTATTGTTGGTGAACACAGCACCGCCATCACCATAGCAACCCACAGGTTTTGCCGGGAAGAAAGAAGTCGTGGCAATATCACCGAAAGTGCAAGCCTCCCGACCTTCAATACGACCGCCAAAGCCTTGTGCGCCATCTTCCAAAACAAAAAGATTATATTTATCAGCAATCTTTCTAATCGCCTTGAAATCAGCAGGAAGGCCGAACAAATCAACAGCTATGATAACTTTTGGAGCCAGTTTGCCAGCCTTAACAGTCTGGTCGATTTTGTGTTCCAAATCAGCTATATCTATATTAAAGGTATTCTCGTCGACATCAACAAAGACTGGCGTTGCGCCCACGTTGGCAATCACTTCTGCCGAAGCAAAGAAAGTGAAACTCGGTACAAAAACCGCATCACCTTCCTTCACGCCCCAAGCCATCAAAGCGAGCAGCAACGCATCGGTGCCGCTATTGCAAGCTATGCAATGCTTCACGCCCACATATTCGGCGAAAGCCTGTTCCATTTCCTTAGTCTTCGGTCCCATGACGTATGCACTCGAAGCCACCACATCAAGAATCGCCTTGTCCATTTCGTCCTTCAAGGCTGCATATTGTGTCTTTAAATCTCTGAATTGCATTGTTTTGAGTTTTTATTAGTTATCAGTTTACAGTTATCAGTTTACAGTTATCAGTTTTCGGTCTTTAATTATCTGTTTTTTTTGTGTCAATTATGAAAACATCCAAAATCGTTCAAAAGTTCAAGATTTTTCCACTTCAAACGCCGTTTCGACAGGCTCAACGAGCAATTTTTCACTTTACACTTTAAAACTTTTCATTTTTAGACGCGGAATCGCGTCTCTACATCTTTTTCAACATTCCGTTTTCCTCGACGTAACAGCGGCCGCACCCACATTTCAGCGAAGCATCAAGGCGTTTGCCACATTCGCATACCCAGCCAATTTGACGGGCTGGCACACCAGCCATCAGCGCGTAGGGTTTCACATCCTTTGTGACCACGGCTCCGGCAGCAATCAAAGCGCTCTTTCCGACGTTGTGTCCACAAACAATCGTGCAATTTGCACCCAAAGAAGCCCCTTCACCAATCACGGTCTTGGCATAGATACAATGCACTGGAAAATGAGCACGCGGAGTTGTTACATTAGTGAAAACACAGCTTGGGCCACAAAACACATTGTCTTCAATTTCAACGCCTTCGTAAATTGAGACATTATTCTGCACACGGACACCATTTCCTATTTTCACATTATTTCCAACATTTACATTTTGACCCAAAGAACAACGTTCACCGATTACGGCTCCCGACTGAACATGGCAGAAATGCCAAATCTTCGTTCCTTTGCCAATGCTTACATTATCATCGACATAACTGCTTTCGTGAACGAAATAATCCTTTTCCATATAGATTGATTTATTATTTAAAAATTCAAAATTTAATGATTCAACTTTTTTCTTTCTGCGAAGGGTGCCTATCGCTAACGCTCGCTCTGCCCTTCGCTTCAACAAGCCGCCTTTCAGGACGGACTCGTATCCCAAACTCTCCTTTCTCCTGTTTCCTTCTTCTGGAGACCTATGAACCGTCCATCCGACAAACTCAAGGAAGCTGTTTACTCCTAACTCCTAATTCCTCACTCCTAACTTTTTCACTTCCCACTTAAACACTTTCCACTTAAACTCATTCCCAACCCGATGCCAACACCTCCGCAATGTGAATCACCTTGATTGACAATTCCTGCTTGTCGATGTACGACTTCTGGTGTGCAAGGCAACTCATGTCGGTAGAAACAATATATTCGGCTCCGGTGTTCATGGCGTTCTTAACTTTATGACTTGCCATGCCCAATGAAAGCATTTCATGATTGAGCGCAAACGACAAATCGCTTCCACAGCACATGTCGGTCTGCTTCATCTCTATAAGTTCCATGCCATTTACTTTCGAAAGCAACTGACGCGCTTCTTTTCCCAAGCCCATTCCACGCAATGCCGAACAGCTGTCGTGATAAGTCACCTTATAAGGGAACTCTGCGCCAAAATCATCATAATGCAAAACATTGACCAAGAAATCAGTCAGTTCATAGACATTACCAACCAAGCGTTTGAAATTCAAATGATTGGACGTATTGTAGAACAATTCCGGATAATGTTTCCTGATGAAATTAACACAAGAAGCAGTTGGAGCAACTATTGGACGATTGTTTGAAAAATCCGACATGAACTTATCGCCCAAAGCCTTTGCATCTTCAATAAAACCAGCATTATAGGCGAAACGTCCACAGCAAGTCTGATTGGGATTATATTCAACTTCGACACCCGCTTTGCGCAAGACTTTGACGGTTGCCAAGGCTACTTCGGGATGGAACTGGTCGATAAAGCATGGGATAAATAAGTCAACTGTCATATTACAATTTGCTAAAATTGTGCAAATTTAAATAATAATTCTATACAAAGAGAATTAAAGGATAAAAAAATTCGCAATGGGGGGGGGTGAAATCATTGATAATCAATTAATTACATAAATATAACAAGATTTCATCCCAATAATTCGGATAAGATTTAGAAACAACACTAGGGTTTTCAATCGAAAAAGAGTCGATAACAAGCACTAATGGAGCCAATGCCATCGCAATTCTATGGTCGTTATGCGAATCAAAGACAATCGGTTGAAAATGTGATAACCGTGAAGTATTTTCGAATGATGACAAAAATGCCTCATTATCTGAAAGCCGCACCAAAGTTGCGCCAATTTTCCGCAATTCCTCAGCCATCGCCGCCACCCTATCCGATTCTTTCAAAGCAAGGTTCTTTATTCCCTTAAAACTTGCCTTCAGTTTCAAGCCGGCACAAGTCGCCACAACTGCTGGAAACAGGTCAGGCGTTTCCGAAAAATCAAAGACTGGATTTCCTACTTCTAACAATTTCTTTTTCAATCGGATACCACTTTTTTCCTGAATTGCATCAACGCCCAAAAAGCGCATCATTTCGGCAATGGCGGCATCACCTTGAAGCGAATCAAAAGACAGATTTTCGAGCAACAAGTCGCAATCATCGCTCAAGGCCGCCAGCTCAAACCAATAGGAGGCGGCACTCCAATCCGCCGAGACCTTTTGCCCTGCAAACTGATAAGGCACATTATCAACAGAAATCACAGTTTTTTCCCTAAACGAATTTGCACCAGCATTTTGCATCATGGCAATAGTCATATCAATGTAAGGCAGCGAATTGAGTTGGCCCAGCAAATGCAGTTTCAAACCTTTCGGCCACATCGGAGCCGCCAACAATAAAGACGAAGCAAACTGACTGCTTTTTTCGACATTAAGGGTGACTTTACCACCTTGAATATCAACTCCTTTTATTTTCACCGGCAAACAATCATCATTTCCGAGACATTCAATCGAAGCCCCCAATTGGCGCAAGGCTGCCACCAAATCACCCATGGGACGCTGGCAAAGGCGAGGACTGCCCGTCAAAGTCCAATCACCCTGTTTTCCTGCCAAAAAAGTCATCAGAAAACGCGCCACAGTTCCCGCATCTTTGCAATCAAAAGCCGATACACCTTGGGAGAAGGAACAAAGCAGTTTTTGCAACAGTGCAGTATCATTGGCATCCGACAAATCATTGATTTCCAACGGAAATCCACCGTATGCCGCAATCATTAAGGCACGATTGCTTTCGCTTTTGCTAAACGGAAGCTTCACATTGCCTTTCACCGTTTTTTGGGCAAAAGGACATGAAATTTCAAGCGTATCATTGTCTTGGAAGTCCTTCATCAAGCAAAAAGTTTTGGACAACGTATTAAAGCCTCACGAATCATATCAGGCTCTATTTCAATATCGCGAACCGGTTTTCCAAGAGCTTCCAGCAACACAAATTGCGGCTTGCCATCGCGCGATTTCTTGTCGTGGACAAGTTTCCTCATAATATCTTCAATATCTTGCTCACCAACAATGACTTGCGCTTCGGAAAGCGACACGGGAAGTTTTCTTTCGTAGTCTCGTAAAACCATTTCATCAAGCCCCATTTTTTGCACGGACAGCCACAATGCACACCACATTCCAAGTGCCACGGCCTCGCCATGCAACAAAGGATTTTCGCCTGTAAGATAATGACTTTCAATAGCATGGCCAATAGTATGTCCAAAATTCAAGATTTTGCGTTTGCCTTGTTCAAACGGGTCGTCTGCAACAATTTTCTTCTTGATTTCGGCAGCATGATGAATGAAAGATTCATAGTTTTCCAAATCGACTTGCAGCAAATCAGGATCGGCTATGAAACCATATTTCAGCATTTCAGCAAGTCCGGAAAGGATTTCCCGTTCAGGCAAAGTACTGAGAAACATAGTATTGAGCAAAACCGCCTTAGGTTCAGCAAAAGTTCCAATCTGATTTTTGTAACCGCCGAAATCGATACCCGTTTTTCCGCCAACCGATGCATCGACCATCGCCAGCAATGTGGTCGGAATGTTGATGAAGTCAATGCCGCGCTTAAAGCATGATGCTGCAAAACCACCCATATCGGAAATCACGCCACCGCCTAAATTGACGAGCAGAGAATGACGGTCGGCATTGTGTTTCAACAGTTTATTCCAAATTCTTTGAACCGTCCGAAGATTCTTTTGCTGTTCGCCAGGCTTGATGATAATTTCGATTGCCTTGGGGCAATGCAGCCATTCGCACACTTCGGGCAACCAAAATGGCGCAATGTTTTCGTCTGTCAGGATGAAGACGGAGGAATAATCACTTAGATTGATTGCCATAGCCTTTATTCCACCACCGACACGACAATCTTTCTGCTATCATCCGTATCGCCCAGAGCGATGTCGACACGGATGAACTTTTCAGGCATCAGAGGCTCAATCATTTCCGGCCACTCGAGCAGACAGAGATTGCCGCTATAAAAGTAGTTTTCATAACCGATGTCGTAGACCTCTTCCAACTTCTTAATGCGATAAAAATCAAAATGATAGACCGATTCCGACTCTTCAGTCACATACTCGTTGACGATGGCAAATGTCGGACTGTTGACCTCATCGGTAACGCCCATTCGATGGCAAAGATTCTTGATGAGGGTTGTCTTTCCTGCACCCATCGGTCCGTAAAAAGCGATGATATCGGATTCCTCGCGCAAACCTAACAGATATTCAGAGACTTGCGAGAGTTCCTCCACGCTATTGATTTCAATTTCCTTTTGCAACATGATTGAAGATATTTGCGGCAAAATTAGGAAATTTTGGAGTTGCTTTTATGAAAACATTATATGGATTCGGCTTTGCCGAAGAAATCTAATAAAAATCCTCATTTAAAATCTTTCAAAAATCTGCTTTCGCTTTCGCAAAGAGACGTAGCACGCTACGTCTCTACAAGTGAAAAATGATTTTTTAATCGATTTTTGAAGCATTTCTTGCCGCAGGCAATCCTAAAACCCTCTTAAATTTTCGGCTTCAAATAAGTTATCGGAATCAGCATTTCGCTCATCGAGATGCCGCCGTGCTGGAAAGTATTGCGGTAGTAATTGACGTAATAATTGAAGTTGTTCGGATAGGCAAAAAAGTCGTTGGAGCCGGCAAAAATATATGACGTGCTCAGGTTGATGCGCGGCAGGAAAATCTTTTCAGGATCGCGCACCTCAAACACTTCTTTCGGATTATATTTCAGGTTCTTGCCGTACTTGTAGCGCAAATTCGTGTTCACTTCCCTATCGCCCAAAACCTTCACAGGATTCTTCACATAATTGGAGCCGTGGTCGGTGGTGATAATCATGTCGCATTTCTTTTCGGCAATGAAACGCATCATGTCGAACAGGCTTGAATGTTCGAACCACGAGACCATCAGCGAGCGGTAAGCTTCCTCATCATCAGCCAGTTCGCGGATGATTTCCATTTCGGTACGCGCATGAGAAAGCATATCGACGAAATTGTAGACAATGACATTCAGCTTGTTCTGCATCAGGTTCGACATCTGGTCGTAGAGTTTCTTGCCAGCCTGCAAATTCAACACCTTATTATAAGAGTACTTGATGTTTTTTCCAAAGCGCTTCAACTGTTCGCCCAACAGTTCGCCTTCAAACTGGTTTTTCGTGCCCTCGTCCTCCTCGTCAACCCACCATTTCGGATAGCGGCGGCGGATTTCAAGCGGCATCAGACCGGCAAACAAGGAATTGCGTGCATATTGCGTCGTGGTCGGCAAAATGCTGTAATAAACATCATCGGAATCGACGCGGAAATAATGCTCAATCATCGGCTGAATGGCTTTCCACTGGTCGTAGCGGAGATTGTCTATCACAATGAGAAACAGCGGTTTGTCATCATCCGTAATGCGTGGCAGCACCTTATCGCGAACCACCGTGTGCGACATGACAGGCTTCTCCGATTTGCCTTGAATCCAATCGACATAATTGCGCTGCACATAACGCGTGAAAATGTTGTTGGCCTCCTGTTTTTGGTCAGCAAGAATGCCTTTTATGCCTTCATCAGTCGACTTTTGCAATTCCAGTTCCCAACGCACAAGGTTTTTGTAGACATCAATCCACTCGTTGAAATTCAGATTGTTGTTCAAATCCATGCTGATTTTGCGGAACTCCTGCTGATAGCCCATCGACGACTTTTCATCGCGAAGTTTCTTGTTCTCAAGATTGCGTTTCAGCGACAGCAAAATCTGGTTCGGATTAACGGGTTTAATCAGGTAATCAGCTATATTTGAACCGATTGCATCTTCCATGATGCGTTCTTCCTCGCTCTTCGTAATCATCACGACAGGAAGACTCGGATAGTCGCGTTTGATGACTTCCAAAGCCTCGATACCCGAAATGCCGGGCATCTGCTCATCGAGAAACACAATATCAAAATGCTGTTCGCGCACCAAATCAATGGCATCGGAGCCATTGTTGGCCGTAACTACTTCATAACCTTTTTGTTCCAAGAACATGATATGAGGCTTCAGAAGTTCAATTTCATCATCGGCCCAAAGAATCGTCATTTTTTCCATAGTTCATATATTTTCAACTGTACAAAGCAGTAATTTATCCTATAACGCACAAAGAAGCATTCTGGTATGAAAAACGTCAAGATTTTTGACGGCAGCCTCTTTCTGTCCTATTTTCAACAATTTGCAAAAATATTATTTCGCTTCTATTTTTCATTTGAAAAAAACAGTACTTTTGCAAAAAATAAACATTCATACCAATGAAATTAAAGCATATTATTCTGTCAATCTGCATTTTGCTGTCAATTTCAGCACAATCGCAAACCAAACCAAATCCGAAAAAGCAAGCAGAACGTCCTAAAATCGGACTGGTACTTAGTGGAGGTGGCGCAAAAGGTTCAGCGCACATCGGTGTCTTGAAATACTTTGAGGAAATCGGATTGCCCATCGATTACGTTACGGGCACCAGTATGGGTTCCATCATCGGCGGCATGTACTCATTAGGCTATTCGGCCAACGAACTCGACACACTCATTTCCAATCTCGATTGGAGCATATACATGAGCAACAACATCAGCCGCGACAAGATGTCGTCGGACGACCGAATCCGCAAAAGCACTTATTTGCTGACCATTCCATTCAACTTCAAAGACGGCGAATCGGATCACATTTTCACAGGCATTGACCGTCACGATTTCCTGTCGTCGCTTCCAAGTTCATTTATAGATGGTTCAAAGCTCACCAACCTTTTCAACGGACTTTGCGTCGGCTATCAGGATTCCATGAGTTTCAACGACTTGCCAATTCCTTTCGCCTGTGTTGCCACCAACATCAGAGACGGCAAGGAAGTCGTGCTGAGAAGCGGCAGTATGCCAATCGCCATGCGGGCCAGCATGGCCATTCCGGGCGTGTTCGAACCTGTCAGAATCAACGGAATGCACCTTGTCGACGGCGGATTGGTGAACAATATTCCCGTCGATGTCTGCAAAGAGATGGGAGCCGACATCTTGATCGGCATTGAAGTAAACGACGAAGTCGTAGTTGGCGACGACCAGCTGAAATCGCTGCCGCAACTTGCCCTTCAGCTCGTCAATATCACTGGTGAAGAAAAAGCCGAAAAAAACCGCAAACTGTGCGACATCTACATTCACCCTAACATCAAAGGCTACAACACGCTGAGCTTTGAAAAGGAATCCATCGACACCCTGATTCAAAGAGGTTATCAGGCTGCAAGACAATATAAAGATGTACTTCTGGCCCTGAAAGAACAGATTGATTCGTACGGTCCTATCGCACAAACACACAAAGCGCCGAAAGCCAGATCGATAGCTGACGAATATATCATCATCAATTCCGTCAATTTCAGCGATAACATCGGCAAACAGGAAGGCAACTGGCTTTGCAGGAAAGGCAAGCTCAAGGAAGGGACAATCATCAAAGGCGAAGACATTGAAAAAGCCATTGAAACATACAAAGGGACAGGATCTTATTCTGAAGTCACATACAAAATCAAACAAGTTGAAAATGAGAACGCTAACGACACCCTTGAGGCTTTTGACATTAATCTGAGACTCAGAAAATCAGAACCTCATTCGATAGGTTTCGGATTCAGATACGACACAGAAGAAAGTGCTTCCGTATTGCTCAACATCAGCCTCAACCATAACCGTCTCACCGGAGCAAAGCTGGATTTTACCACAAAACTCGGCTACAATCCTTACATCAACACGACTTTCACATGGGCGAATAGAGGCACAAACAAAATCAGTGCTTCTTACGAATTCTATTCCGCCGATTTCAAGACTTATGTCAACGAGGATGATTTGGAAAACATCAATTTCCGCAGCAACAGATTCAGCATATACATTTCTGAATTTCACTTGTTTAGTTTTAACGGCGCCCTTGGTGTCCGCTGCACCATTCTGCCACATATCAAGTTTCCGTTTATCAATAATGAAGCAACCGACGACTTCAATTTCGGGCCTTTCCTCAGAGCACAGTTTGACAACATGGACAATGCCTTCTTTGCCATGCACGGCTCAAAAACAACTTTAGACGCCAACTTGAACTTCGGTAGAGACAAGCAAGAAGGTTTCGGAAGTGTTCAGTTCTCTTGGGAATCGTACTTTACGCCAAACAACTGGCGCATCACCCTGATTCCTCAAATCTATATCAGTGACATCATTGGCACCAACAATCAGCTGATCAACAGCAACTTCGTTGGAGGCAGTTTTGCAGGACGCTACCTTGACCAGCAATTGCCTTTCGTTGGATCGCTTTACACAAGCATGACAAACAACTTCACCGCCATCGGCAGATTCGATGTCAGAGTCAGGCTCTTCAAGAGACATTATGCTTCGGGAATCTGCAACTATCTGCGCCATTCCGACAAAATCGAGAAATTTTTCACCAATGGCGAGTCTTTCGACAACTGGGGTTTTGGACTCAAATACACACTCGACAGCCACATCGGCCCAATCTCACTCGAAGGACAATGGAGCGATTTGACCCACAAGTTTTCGGCTTATTTCAGCTTAGGCTATAAGTTCTAAAATGACGGTTCCAACATTTCGCGTAACTAACTCAATTTGTAATGCTTGAACAGACATCCAACAAAAAGAAAATCTTCAACGATCCAGTTCATGGTTTCATCAGCATTCCTGACGAACTGCATTTCGACATCATCGAACACCCTTATTTTCAACGTCTGAGGCGCATCAAGCAAGTCAGCATGACCAACATGGTCTACCCGAGTGCCAACCACACACGATTTGCTCACAGCCTTGGAGCCATGCACCTGATGAGGCGTGCCATTCAGATTCTGCGTGCCAAAGGCTACGACATCTCCGACAAGGAATCGGAAGCTGCCTCACTTGCCATTTTGCTGCACGATTGTGGGCACGGACCTTTTTCTCACACACTGGAAAACAGCATCGTGCAAGGCATCACGCATGAAGAGATTTCGTTGGAAATTATGAAAAAACTCAACAAGTTGCATGACGGAAAACTCGATTTAGCCATCGACATTTTCACCGACAATTATGAAAAAAAGTTTCTCAGCAGACTTATTTCCAGCCAGTTGGATGTCGACAGAATGGATTACCTGAAGCGCGATAGCTTTTTCACCGGCGTTGCCGAAGGTAGCATCAATGCTGAACGATTGCTGGAGATGCTTGAAGTGGTCGGCAACGAGCTGGCCATCGAAGCCAAAGGTATTTATTCCGTAGAGAGTTTCATTGTCTCGCGCCGTATCATGTATTGGCAAGTCTACATGCACAAGGCCGTACTGAGTGCGGAATACACTTTGATGAAGATTCTAAAACGTGCAAAAATGCTCAGCAAGGAACGCGATTTGCCCGCCACCCCTGCCTTGTCGTTTTTCCTGAAAAGCCAATGCAAATTCAACGATTTTGAAGACAAGGATTTCGCACTCGACCAATTCTGCCAATTGGATGATTTCGATGTGATGGCAGCCGTGAAAATGTGGTGTTACGACAAAGACACCGTTCTTTCAGAATTAAGCAACAGACTCATCCACAGGCACTTGTTCAAAATCGAAATGCAGGAAACGCCATTTGATGAAAACTATGTCGATGAGAAGCGTCGCAAGATTGCGAAATTGTACGGCTGGAGTTTGGAAGATGCCGATTTCATGCTGCTGCAAGGCATTTCATCGAATCACGCCTATCATCCGAAAAAATCTGCCATCAACATTCTGTATAAGGATGGTACGTTAAAAGACATCAGCGAGGCCTCCGACCAGCTGAACATTTCGGTGCTTTCGCAACCTGTTGTGAAACATTTTATCTGCTATCCGAAAGAGATAGGATAATAGTTAAGAGTGAGGAATTAGGAGTTTAGGGTTGATAATTCAGCGATGATAAGTAAATCGCTTGATGGTGTCATTTGACAGAAAAGTTCATTCCCATAGCAAGCCTAAAGCCTAAATTGTCATTCGACTTGTCTCCATAGTAATAATCACGGAAGGACACTCGGCTCAAATTTGAGACATTGCCCCAACTGCCACCCCGAATAACACGCTCATTGCCTGTCTCAGGTCCAGCAGGGTCTTCTTGAGCAGTTTCGGGATAAGCTCCGAAATAATCACTGCACCATTCCATCACATTGCCGCTCATATCGTACAACCCCAATTCGTTTGGCCGTTTTGTTGCGACTGCATGTGTTGAATCGGCATTATTGCTATACCAAGCCACGGCATCAAGATTATTGCTGCCGCTAAACTTATAGCCATGATTCAACTTTCCGCCTCGTGCTGCAAATTCCCATTGGGCTTCCGTAGGCAAATAGAAATGATATTCCGACAACTTATTCAAGGCATTAATAAACTGATTGCAATCAATCCAGCTCACTGTTTCGACAGGCAAATCATCTCCGACAAAATGACTTGGATTGTTTTCCATTACAGCTATCCAAAGTGCTTGAGTCACTTCTGTCTCAGCAATATAGAAATCCGAAACCGTTACTATATGCAAAGGGCCTTCCCAACTATAGGCATTCAGATCGTAACTTGGAGCAGCAGGATTCGTGTTCTGCCCACCCATGACAAACGATCCGCCTATGACATGTCTCATGTTTAAGCTAACGCCATTCACAGTCACCTTCAACGTATCAGGATAAACACACACTTCCCCACCCTGATCTTCATTTCCTTTATTTTCGTCTTTATGGCATCCTTGCAAAGAAAAAGCCAAAAGCATAAGAAATGCCCAAGCAAAATGTTTAAGCATATTCATATAAATCAGTTTTTTACAGAACCAAACGACAATCAATACCTTCTATTGCGGCTGGCACGTTTGAGCGATTCCATCACGATTTCTTCAGCTTCCCGCTGCAAGGCGACCTCTTCTTCCGTTTCGGGCGTAATGACGAGACCATGGGGACGCGAATGATGATTGGCATCCAAATGCGAGAAGGTCGAGAAACCGTAGGCACAAATCCTGTCAGGATCGTTGCTCTTGTAGACCTTGGTGTAGACCGTCACCGTGCTTCTGCCAGCACTTACCACCTTACTATCGAAAGTAATGATGTCACCGACAAACAACGGGAAACGGAAATTGATGCCATGTTGCACCAAAAGCACTACGTTTTTCGTATCAAGATATTGGTTGATAGCGAAATATGAACTCTCAATCAGCCATTCGGCGCAACGGCCGGCATAGAAAGTTTCATGATGATTCAGGTCTGCGACCTTGATTAAATGTTGAGCAATTGTTGATTTCATAGTCGTAAATTTTTGCAAATAAAAGCCAAATTTCAGAATTATGCAAATTATTCCAGCAAAATTTTCATGCCATCAAATGCCAAAGCCATACCTTCTGGCAACTCACGGCAAACATCCACATAACGCCCCATGCTATGGCTGCAATGCGTGAACCAAGTCCGTTTCGGATTGATTTTTTTCGCTACGGCAATTGCTTCATCCAATGTAAGATGTGAATAATGTTTCTTTCGTTGCAACGCTTCAATAATCAAGTAATCAACGCCTTGCAAATGCTCAATGATTTCATCGGAAATCTCGCTCAAATCGGTAACGTATGCGAATTTCCCGATGCGAAAACCGTAACTCGTCAAAGTAAAATGTTTCAAGCGGATTGGCTCAATGTGCAAATCGCCTAAATCAAATGGCGTTTCATCAAGTTTGCGAATATCGTAAGTCGGCGCACCGGGATAAGGATGCTCCTCAAAAGCATAGGAATATTCGCGTTTTATTTCCGGCAAAGCCTCATCAGAGACATACAGGACCATCGGCTTCTCCTGCCGGAAAATGAAAGGCCGCAAATCGTCCAAGCCACCGATATGGTCTTTATGTTCATGCGTAATCAGCACAGCATCAAGACGATTCACATTTTCACGCAACATCTGCTGACGGAAATCAGGGCCTGCATCAACGGCCACAGTCACTTGTTCCGTCTGAATCAAAATAGAAGTACGCAGGCGTTTGTCGCGCGGGTCAGCCGACTGGCAGACAGGACATTGGCAACCGATAACCGGCACTCCCTGCGACGTTCCGCTTCCTAATACCGTAATTAGCATCGACATAGCAAATATTCATTCCATGTGCGTTTCCGCACAATATTTCAGCAAAAATAAGGATTTTTTAATTGTGCGGTTTGCAAAAACAAATCAACTGCAAATTACAAGTTCCTTTCTCAAAACAAAGCCCTTTATTCACAATTTGCATTTATCAACATATTTGACTAATTTTCAATGGCATAAAAAAACTTCATTTCATCATAAACTTCACACAAAAGAGCTTTTCCGAATTCAAGGAAAGTGTGAAAAAAGAGTTCAAGGAACGATTTGAATTATGGTCAGACTTTTAGGTGGCAGGATGCCGTCCCGAATGTTTATTACAAATACAGAAAGACGACCAAATGTGGTATCAAAAAGGCACATTTGGTCATTTTTCTATGATAACAATGCAAGATTATTCCGCCAAAGCGTGGCTAATCTTGCTGTTGATGTCGTGCAAGCGTTTTTCGTCCAACTTAATCACCTTGCGGTCGTAGGTCATCAGGCCATTGAGTTCCGTTTCGCAGTCGGTGGTCTGGGTGTAGACAGCCGCCGAAAAGCCTTGCGGAATCATCTTGTACAAAGTATTGGCGTATTCAACGTATGTATCGGTGACTTTTTCTTCGGTATCGAATTCCACATAACCCCAGCCTTGGTCTTTCACCCAAGTGTGGCCATCAACCTTGCGGCCAATGCCACCATATTCACCCAAAACCGTGGCGCGAGTCGGGTCGTAAAGCACCATTTTCGGGTCGGGATAATGGTGTAAATCAAGAATATCGCCGCACTGATAGAAATTGCCGCCCGAAGCCGGATTCACCAAACGCGTCGGGTCGAGTTTCTTGGTCATTTCAACGATTTCAGGTGTCTTGAACTGTCCCCACGACTCGTTGAACGGCACCCAAACGCCAATGCAAGGCTGCGATTTCAAAGCAGTGATGATTTCCGTCCATTCCTTTTTGTAATTCTCTTCCGACTCCAAAGAACGCAGACTTTCAGGACCTTGGAAATACTCCTTGGTATTCCAGCCTGGGCCACGGTCGCCGCTTGGCATGTCCTGCCAGACGATGATGCCGAGACGGTCGCAATGATAGTACCAGCGTGCCGGCTCCACCTTGACGTGCTTACGAATCATATTGAAGCCAAAATCCTTGGTTTTCTGCACATCGTAAGCCAGAGCCTCATCGGTTGGCGCAGTGTAAAGTCCATCAGGCCACCAGCCTTGGTCAAGCGGTCCGTAATGGAAAATAGGCTTGCCGTTTAAGGTCAGACGCACAATGCCATTGTCATCGCGCTGCGTGCCGAAACTACGCATGGCGAAATAACTGTCAACGACATCAATTTGTTTTCCCTTGCGTAAAACCTTGATTTTCAAATCATATAGAAATGGATGATCGGGCGTCCAAGTCAGGAAACCTTCAGGCATATTCACTTCAACCGGCTGTCCATTGATTGACTTGCCTTCGGCCACTTTTTCACCTTCGTAAATCACATCAACCCAATACAAATCGTCAGCGGTAGGATTCGAGAAATCGATGTCGACTTTCACCGTAGCCTTGTCCAAATCAGACGTCGTGTTGATGGATTTGATGTAGGCATCGGGCACCGGTTCAAGCCACACCGTTTGCCAAATGCCCGTCACAGCCGTGTAGAAAATGCCTTCGGGATTCGAAACCTGCTTTCCGCGAGGGACATAACTCTTGTCGGTCGGGTCCCAGACACGGACAACCAACTTGTTGTTTTTCCCAGACAAAGCCTGCGTAATGTCGAAAGTGAAAGGTGTGTAACCGCCCGTGTGCGAACCGACTTTAACGCCATTCACCCACACATCGGTCATCCAGTCGACAGCGCCAAAATGTAACAGAACACGGTCGTTTTTCCATTCATTCGGAACGGCGAAAGTCTTTTCATACCACAAAGCATTATCCTGACCGACAGTTTTTTGCACGCCTGAAAGCGAAGACTCAATGCAAAACGGCACCAAGATGTCGCCTTCGTATGCCGTCGGAGTCTTCTCCCCTTTCGGTGTTATGGCATATTGCCACAAGCCGTTGAGGTTTTTCCATGTCGGGCGCACCATCAGCGGGCGCGGATATTCAGGCAACACGTTTTCGGGCACCACTTCCGAAGCCCAGTCCGTCTTGATTTTATCGCCAGCAGGCTTGTATTGCGAAAAAGATGTTGTGGTCATCATCATTGCAATGAGAATCAGTAAGTTTCGTTTCATTTTATTCAGATTATTATTATTCATCAGTCATTTCCTTCATAAAGTCATCGCAGGCACCCAGCAGACTTTGTATGGCACGCGGCACAATGTCATCGACATTCGGCGTAGCATCAAGCAGTTGCTCAAAGCACATCCACACGGAAGCGCCGCTTTCATGCTCGTCTTCGTAATCATAAACCACAGCCTTCACCACCTTATATTTCCAGTTGATGTTGTTGGCCGCCATGATTGCCTCTGCAAAATTCTCGTCGGTAACATCGAAAATACCCGGCAAAGTGAGACGGAAAAAAAGCGGATCCTGTTTGTCGTTCCAAAGCAAGAAATTCCAACCTTTATAGCTGAAATTGAGGCCAAATTCATTTTCGGTAGGCTCAATTCTAATGCCTTTCAGATAATTGAAAACCAATTCTTTAGCAGTCATTTCCAATTACTTGTTGAAGCCAATTCTCGTATTGGTCGAATAAGTCGGATTCTTGAAGCGCAGCACATCGACAAGAATTTTCTGCGAAATCGGGACATCCATGTAAGCGGCAGTCATGGCAGCCTCATTCACCGTTTCGGTAATGTCGCCGGCATTGAAATCATTCGACAGTTTTGCCAATTCGTCATAATCCAATTCATCGCATGGACGGCCTGCCAAATGATTCTTAAACATATCCTTACGCGCTTCAAAATCAGGCTGAGGCACAAGGAACACCCTATCAAGGCAGCCCACACGCATGATGGCAGGTTCCACCAAATCAGGGCGGTTTGAAGTTGCCGCAATCAGAATGCCTTTCTTGGCACATTCGTTCATCAAGCCAAATAGCGCAGCAACCTGAGGCGTAATGCCAGCCTCTTCCTCGCCACGGCCTGGAGCCAAAAACTCGATTTCGTCAATGCACAAGACAAACGGAGCCTTAATGCTTGCCGCATCAAACACGCGCTGCAGGTTTTCCAAAACGCCAGGCTGATAAATGTTGCCGAAATCAGAAGCCTTAATCATGGAATAATTGAAACCCAATTCTTCCGCAAAGTTCTCAAGCACAATGCTTTTGCCACATCCTGGAGGACCATAAAGTAGAATGCCGTTGATGGTAGGCAGCTGGTATTTCTGCGCTTTTTCGGGATTCTGCAAGGCAAAAATAACCTCCTTGCGCAACTGTTCCTTCAGTTCACCGCGCCCCGTGACATTCTCAAAGCCATTGCCCGAGCCTTTCTTGAAAGTGATTTCCACCTGAGGCACCTGCTGCGATTCCTGCTGCGGTACAGCGGCTGATTCGGCCTGCTCAATTTCCTGAGCCAGTTCCGGCATGATTTGCTCAGCCAAAGCCTTGGCAAAATCCACAGCAGATTCAAAACGGTCGTCTGGTTTCTTAGCCAATGCCTTCTGCAAAATCGCCTTCATGAAATCCGGCAGCTTGATTTCTTCCGTTTCGAGAATCAAATCCTGCTTGCGGGCTTCCTTTACGGCTTCCTTAATCAAAGCCTTATCTTCATGGCAATCAGACAAATCAATTTCCCAAGGTGCTTTTGCGAAAAGCATATAATAAAGGAGTGCGCCAGCTGAGAAAATATCAGTTTTCGGCGTGTAAATTCCTTTGAAAGTTTCAGGAGCACGGAAGAACGGCTGCAAATCATCGACCTTGAACGTCGGGCGTCCCATAACCATATACGAGATGTGTCCCAAATCGATAATGGTCGGGAGCAACATGCCATCCTCCAATTCCTGAAGCATAATGTTGGTTGGATTTATATCATTATGAATCAGAGCATTGGAATGTAAATACATCAATCCGTTCAGCACGCACAAAGTGATTTGCGCAGCATCCTGCGAGTCAAGAACTCCATCGCGTTTTATCGAATCGCTAAGTAAATCGCCACGATAGAAATTCGTTACTAAATAGCGGAAAGTCTTGTTACCTTTTTTAACTTCGCCCTTATCGACAAACTTGATGATATTGTCGTTGTCAATTTCCTGACACAGAACGATTTCGTAGACTTCCTTACCCTCAAAAAACTGTGCCTTTGGAATCAAGGCGAGGTCATAAATCTTGAGGAAATACATCATGTCGTCAGTTCCGTAAACGGTGTACGATTCGGCGACAGCACCTTTTTTTATAAAAGAATTGACAACATATCTGCCAATTTTTTCTCCTTTTCTAAATGTTCCCATAAATTGCAATTTAATGAAGGGCAAAATTCTTCATAAAAATCGAATTGCGCAAGAAGAAAGGAAATTTTTTTATAAAATAGTCATTCAACACCATCTTGGCGATGCAACTCTAACGCATCAGAACATTCCTTTAAAAAATCATGTTGCAATAATTCAGAAATCTGCATCAGCAATCCAATGTCAATCGACGGTCTCTTCAGCATCTTGTAAACATTGCTGACATCACTATGAATAGCGGCCGCCAACCAAGAAATCCGACGTCCTTGAACATCTAATTCCGAGCGAATCATTTTTCCAATATGAATATCTTCCATCAGTTTGAATTTTATGAATTAATATATTATTATCAACGACTAATCAATTCTTCAGCAACTGAGGCAAATGAACACAAAAACACGACAAATGAGCTATGATAATCAGCTTACCAACACTCTTCATCAAGTGTATGGCAGTGTCGATAATGCTTTCCTCACTTATGTCCTCAGCCTCTCGTATTCAATAGGCAAAACGAATCATCCCTCCTTTTTAATAAGTGTATTTTACCATACATTTGACCCAACCAGAGCTTCTGGCTTCAATCAGGCGTTCCATTCTTTTCATCACATGAGGCATGTCATTGCCAAACTTATTCACACTTTTATTGAAGCCTACCGACACACAGACGCCCCGTCTTTGTCCAACTTCCTCGAAGTCAACCGAAATTGACATGATGGTGTTTTCGGAAAACCCCTCCTGCAACAAAAACCGTTTGCAAAACGATTTCAGATCAGCGCGAGTGACAATCCGATCGTTGGTCTGCATATAGTATTTGCTCAACATACTTTTTTCGTCGGAATCGGTTAATTCGTTTTTTCCTCCCATCGTCGAAGTAAGAAGCCTTGTCTTGGATTTATCGAAGAACTTCTTTGGATTTACTGCGGCATCCACACTAATTCCATTAGCAAATGCACCTTGCGTGAAAAGACCCGCTATTTTTATTACAGTATCAGTGTCATCGTTTTGGCTATCGTGACGCAACATGGCGTATACTCCTGATGCAGGAAGTTTCTCAACCTGAAGTATTTCTATCACATCTTTCAAAATACAAGAAAGCTTTCTCATCTTGTCTCCATTCTGCAAGCCATCAATCTCATGAAAGGCATAGAAATCAGTAGCATATTTCTTTGACAGCCTATCTGACAAACGGATTAATTCGGATGCATTGAAACGTTCATTGCAATATTTCCTGACAATGATACGTTCAAAATCGCCGTTACAGTCATCGTCGTTTACCAGATTGATGAAAAAGGAAGTTTCTGAAAAACTCTCCGATGCTGAATCCGAATTATCATTATCAACAATGATTTCATTCGCCAATTTCACTATCGGGCTGGAAGGTGTCAACTCAAAAGAAACTTTCGACACATTGACAACAGGAAAACTATTGACAAAAATACTCTGAGGCTGAATCGACGACAAGCCTGAACAACCAGCAAATCTAAACTCCAAGGTTATAGTATCGGAATCGGGGAAGCTCGGACAATTTTCGTCAATCATGTAATAATTAAGCCCATATGATGCCCATATATCAATCCATTGCTGACTCGCATCATACAAAAGTGACTTGTTGTATACCACATTCGATATGCCAAACCAGTCGTTTACCGGCAATTTGTCATATTCCCATGGTTTAATCAAAGGTATTTCAACATCACCAGCATAAACCTTCAAATCGTCAAAATCCAAATTCGGGAAATACATGCCCATTCCACCTAAATTTCCATCCGCTTCCTTCACCCGCAGACAGACGTCAAGCCTCTCCCCATCCTTCGGAGTCACTTCAACGACAGAAACATCACAGATTTTAATCTTAAACAAAGGATAATAAGGCATCCAGCCGCTTTTACCGAGTCTTTTCACCTTCACCATAAACGGCGTTTCGACATCGACGTAACACGTTTCCTGAACACCGCCCAGTTTGCTAGTGCACATCATGGCAAAAGACGGGATTGCCGAAGTCAAGTAATGAGGCAGGACAATACTTTCAAAATCATCCATAAGACCTTCCTTAAAACGCTCCATATCGAGATCTATCTCATTGACTTGATAAACGACTGCGGAAAGCAAAAGTGCGAAAATCGGATCCTTATCGATGCCGAAAAAAGGCATGTTCCTGTTATCTCCATCCCATTTGCCTTCTTTCTTCCAGAAAGAAAGCACTTTCTCCATAAGGTCAGCGACCTGTCCCCTAATGTCCAATTCTTTTCCTATCATACTGTTTCCCTCCATATTGCGACCTTAAAAACATGTTCATATTTTGCATTGCTTTTATCGTTTATTATTCCTTTGACCTTCACGTTCAAAGAAGTGCCGTTATTTGTCAGTGACATGTCAACTTCAACATTTCTAAGACGTTTTTCATACTTATCAATCACAACTTTCAAATCCCTTGCAAACGAATTTTCCTTTTTGCTGTTGCCTGACACCATTTTCATCGTTTTCCGTGCCTGACCGTCAAATTCGTCATTGACATACACATAACCACCATTTTTGACCATGAACTGTTCAAAACGATAATCCTCGAACAAGAAGCTGAAACCTGAATCTGCAAGACAAGTATGATTGCCCGAATCGACCAGCAATTGCAGGAAATAGTCGATTGAATCTGTCAAGGTCTCGTTTACATCTTTCCATAAAGGAGCCTTGATTTTGACTGGAACATTTAACTGCATCATAATCAAATAATTGGACAAAACAATATTTCTTCAATCTTTTGTTCGGAAGGAGGTGTTTGAACAACATCAAGTTCATTATATGCCTTCTGGAAAAAGCTGAGGACTTGGTTGAAAAACGGTTCCACATCCATCAGCGAATGGTCAAATGCCTTGTATTCATAGCCTAAAATCAAAGCGAAAGCCATGTAAACCTTATTGCATATTGCTATCAATTCGGCTGGTGAACAATCGATGGAAAACGAAGCCAGTTCACCAAACATAATATGCGCAATGAGACCATTGCTTGTTTTCCTAATGCTATCATGAGCCACAAACTTATTGACACTTTTGACAACAGAGTCGAACAAATACATCATGACGGAAGAACTCCGAACCGCAACGCATGGTGGAACATATCCGTCATAAACCGACCACTCGTCTTGATCTTTGACAAGTTTGGCAAAAGGAAACAGCCCCTTCAGCTTATCGCCGTTATCCATATCTTTCAGATCCTTCAGACCTATTTTCAATTTTTGACGCAGATGAGGCACGCCATTCAGTTCAAATGGAATGCTGTCATCCAAAGGCTCTATCGTCAGATACAGGCACTCGATGTCAACCTCAGGAATACGGACTTCAACAGCATGTTCCATCGACACGATTATCATCTGGCCTCGGGGCAAAAGGATTTTCCCATCCAAATGCTTGATATAGACAATGCTATCTTTCACGCTGACATCGCACGAGAACTTCTCCCACGGCACAATGCCAAACATTCTTGACGACAATGTCTTTTGGAAAAGCAATCTATATTCAGCCATTTCTTCCTCCAAATTGATGAATGTCTGCGGGGTGATTTCCATCCCCGAATGCCAGTCAATCCTTATATCTTTATTCATAGTTTCACTGTTTTTATAAATGAGTATCATAATCGAGCACCATAGGCTCTGTTTCAGAAACGGCAAACACCTTGGAATAATCCTTGACCTTATAGTAACAATCATTTTCAACCGGGACAAACCACTCCTTGATGAATTCGAAAAAAGGCCTAAGTTCTTCAGAAAAGCGCAAATAGCCTTGACTGTCAAGACCAGGTTTATGTATCTCGAAACGAATCCTGAATCCGTCTTCCATACGGAAATCCACCTTGCACCCAATGACATTTGCGACAATTGCACTCAAAAGTCTGAAATCCAACCTGATCTGTGACACATACAGGACAAGTGGGAGCAACCTTCTGACATAAGGATTGGTTTCATTCTCAAGATCGAGGCCAAAGAAGTTCGACAAGAGCGTTTCACATTGGGATTCATAAATCGCATTCACTGTTTTCTCAAGTTCCAGCGACTTGTTAAACAGCAACGAATCAAACGGTTTGAAGAAAGCTTTTATCAGTCTCTTCTCTTCGTACATTTTCTCCAATTCGTTGACGAAGGAATAATCGGATTTCCCCATCAACTCATTCGTAGCAAAAAACAACGATTCAGGAAGCACATCGTAAATTCCATTCCGCGATGTCGATATGGAGCTGCGTATAGGGTAGCATGACCTCAAATCATTGTTGTAGTTCCTTGAGAAATAGCTTTCGTGCTCAACAAACCATTCATCTATTTCCGGGAAATTGCAACTAAGCCAAGTTTCCGCCCTGACGTCACCGATGTCCAAATATCTATTGTCAACAACCATATTCAAAAACCATATTTACCCCTGTCAGCTGAAAGTTCGACATACACACACCCGTTTTCTGTCGAAACCTGAACAATGTCAAAATAAGGAATCCCTATTTGCCTCAAAGTTAATTCCTGATAAGGGAACGAGGAATCGATGTTTTCGTATTCATTCTGAAACAGTTCCGCACGGGAGGTCGTATATAATTCGTAATTTGAATCAATGAAATCACCGACCTTTGATTCGGGAAGCATTGTTTCAAACTTACGGTTATCAGTACGCGAAACAATGTAGTCGACAAACTTATCGTTTCTCAGATTTATCTGGATTTCTGAGGCATTCAACTTATCATGGATCATCTGCAAAGCAACATCAATCCGAGTGTCGGCTCCCAACCCTTCGATTTTGACAATCCTATCCCAAAGTTCATGCGACGGACAATCATCATCAAAAGCGGCCAAATCATACACTTCCACTTGATTGTGCATACCCTCATAATGGAGCATCTGCCCTTTCAACACCGAAAAAATCCCTTTCTCCAACTCTTCCTTATGAAGAAGTTTCATAGCTTCCTGAACCTGAATTGCACCAATGACAGAAGCTATGACGGGAGTAGTCGGCACCCTACCCACCTTTTCGTTGCGGTGTGCAATCCCTGCGCAAGACATCTGCTGCGACAAATGAAGCCTTGCACTTGGAAGCAAACCACATTCGTAGCAATTCTCCCCTTGACAATAAACTTTCACATTGCCAGTCAGATTTTCAATACCTCCATCCACCCACGGCACATTTGCACGCATACAATGACGATTCAGACGCAAACGAGCCAAACGGCTGTCGAGGCATCCTATGACAACATCCATTTCGCGAAATATTCCCAGCCCGACATCACTGTCAAGATGCCCTATGACAAACTGCACGTTAATGTTAGGATTAATTTCCTTGACTCTCTGAGCCGCCACCTCAGCTTTATACAAGCCCTTGTCTGCATCAGATTCCCTATAGAGCACGGAACGTGTAAGATTCGAATACTCTATCGTGTCGAAGTCAACGATAAAGATGTTTCCAACCCCAAACAAGGCCAGATTCTTAAGGACTTCATTACCCAAGGCTCCGGCACCGACAACCATCACCTTAGCATTTTTCACTACCTCAGCTTTGTACCAAGACAAATGGTCAAAGACTTCCTTTCCCCACTCCTTCTCCATTACTTCAAATTATAGACAATGCCTATTTCAAGGCTATGGTTCAGCACTTTACCTTTTTCCGGCAAATTCGGGCAGCCCAATTTATAATCGCCAACCTCTACTCCTTCACCTGCCTTCCAAAGCTTTGAAAAACAGTAATCCATACGAACTCCAGCTTTCAGAACCAACCGCGATCCCATTTTTGCCTTCGGCGAAAGCGGCAAATACACGCCTAAAGATGTTGTTCCCCACAAAGAGAATTTTTCCACTTCAACATCAACATCCTTATAGCATTCGCCGTCGGTCACATACCCTAATTGTTCAACGTCCTCTATAAGGACATCCCAGTTTTCATAGTAACCATTTGACGTGTATGAGCCTTCGCCTTCGAACACTGGGCTAAAGCCAAACGTGGGTACAATCCCCAATTTGAAATAGGCTGTAATCTTATTCTTGGAAGGCTGTCCGAAACAAGCCATAACAGGAATCGCCAGATAAGACTGCACGATTTTTTCCTTCAGGTCAGAAAATGCGAAATACTTATGGCAGTTATCGCCGTCAACGTCTGTAACATTCACAAGCATCTGCTCATACCAATCGCGAGTGGCTTTTACCGAAAAACGGCCAAATCCAATCCCAAATTCAAAAGAAAGAGGAAATTCCTCGGTCAAAGGCTTAGTGCCATAGTATGCCGAGACATAACCTGACCAACCTTTATCAGCCGATAGCACCGCATCCCCGTTGCTCAAATTGCACGGGCCTACTCCAACCGAAACACCAATGTTAGGTGAATACAGGCCTGTATAAAGCATAGCCTCTTTCAGCATCCGAATCGAATCCGTTTTTTTGCGCGAACCGTTTTCCAAATTCGCAATTTGCCTCATCTGGACATTGAGCATGGAATCTGCCCGATGGTCATTTGACAGCATTTCGTATTTTCTCTGCATATCCGCAATCCGATCATTCAGAGAATCGATGGTCTGGTTCTTCTCATTCATCAAGTCGGAGGTTTCGACATTCGACGTCATTTGCTTCAAATCCGCTTTCGTCTTATTCAGGTTATTCTGCAAATCACGCACTTGTTTTTGCAGGTCGGAAATCGATTTCTGCAAATCGTCAACCACTTCATACTCTACATTTTCGATGTAGTCGACGATTGTACCCTTATAGTAATCAACCTTGATTTCCTTTCCCGCTTTAGTTTTTCCCCTGACGGTAAGAGGTTTTGACTGAGGATAGGCCATTATTCCAGCCAGCATCAGAACGATTGTAAATAAAACTTTTCTCATAGCATTAAATTATTTATCTTTCTCAATATAAGTGAATTTCGTATTACCAATGACAAATGTCTGACCATGAACAAGCAAGATAGACTCTCCAGCCTTCAAAGGACGATGTTCAGGACCCATTGTGGTTCCGTCCGTCAAAGCCAGACAATACGGATAATCGTTTTCTATGTAAAGTTCAACTTGCTTGTCGCGAATCAATTCGCTGTCATCCCAATTCATTTCGATAACGCAATGTGGCGATCGTCCGATAGTTACATGATTGAACCCACCGGCAACATTCATCCACTTGTAGATGGCAATGTCGCGTTCCTTCGTAGGTCCCTCAATATGAAGGAAATAGTTTTCCGAGATATAATGGACCACCGCAATCGACGATCCCAAGCCGGCAGCATAGACCATGAAGCCAAACATACCTATCACTTCGCTTCGAATCAGATATATGGCTACAAAACTCAACAGCACCGAAAACAAGCCACCTTGGAATGCTTCCTTGAAACGGATATCGGTCTTGAACGAAATCAACCACGGGACACCGCAACCGAAAAACAGCCAAGGAATCCAGTCAGTCCACATACAATTGCCACTCTTGCCCATAGCTATGACGACCACCGACCCCAGCAGAAATGCCAAGAATCCGACAAGCGCATTGCCAATTGAGCGGGCCAACATAACCGAAACAAGCTTCCACGTTTTCTTTCTAAACTCAATCAGATAACTGAAAAGAAATGTCACCGAGAAACCAAGCACGATTCCACATAGCAGCAAAGGCTGTATTTTACTCAAATACATATTGATAGTCAAATCAGCCTTATCACCATCAAAGATTTCAACTAACCATTCAATTAAGCCAGGGAACAGTTTTTCGGACGGAATGATTCTGAACAAAATCCATGTCAGCAAACCGCCAAGCAGACCCGCCAACAACCACGATGTATAGTATGGCGAATTACGTTCATCGGAAAGGTGCTTCCTATTGTAATAATAGATGCCATCCTTGCAGTTATTGATGCCGTATTCCGGGCAGCGGCATTGGTTTTCCTCCCAGCAATCCCAATGAAGCGTATGCTTGCACTTTGTGACTATCGTATCACCTTCCTCAAAATTATCCTTGCAATAATAACATTGCTGGGAAATGAGGTCATTGTCGTTATCCTTCGATGAAAACGTTTTCACATACTTTTTCTTGAAAAACATGTATTGTATCCAAGGCACCAGGAACTGCATCACAAGATAAGCAAACGCAATGAAAAGGATGCCAAACACTAAGCCCAACACCAAGACGGAAGCTTTGGTTTTGCTATCACCTCCCAAGTCGATAGTTTCGAGTGTCGATCCATAGGAGTATTCCTTATTTCCAGAAGCGCCTAACTTTTCGATATCCAATGTCAACTTTAGGGATTCGCCATTATAAATATGATTATCCTTGACCGAGTAGTAAATGCGGTAATCCATCGCAATGGAATCAATGGAGCCAATAAGGATGTTTTTCAGCGAATCCACCGAATATTGAGGGAACAGTTTCCCGCCTGGCACCGACTTACAGATATATTTGAACTCATCTTCCATTTTCTCATCCATTTTCTCCCCGAAATAAATACAGTAGAAGGCCTTCAGGTCTTCAGGGAAACGGAGGCTATCACGATTTGTGAAGAAACGCTTGTCTTGGAAAAAAGAACCGTCATTTGGATCCAGCGGATTACCAGAAAGCAAAAAGATGATTTTCTCCGAAACGGTATCATTTGCAAGTTCCTGATTGTGACGAAGCTTTTTGTAACGGCATGAATTCTCAGGTACATTCCCGATTTCCTGAACAGCCGAGATGATAGACGCATAAAGCGACTTGCCATTCGACGACTTATTGAACAATTCATTTCTTAAATAGCCCGCCAAATCATCATGTTTATCAAACAGACGAGTTTCATTCAACATATCCATAGTGGAAATATATACTTTCACAGGATCAGGCAAAGTATGCACAAATGTAGTCAACGCGTTCTTCACCCCGTCAAAATCATCATTTTTCATTGAATTACCATTATCCACCAGTATCACGACGCTCAAATCTTTGGAAATAAGTTTTCCTTTCGTGATATCGGAAAGACTATCAACAACTAACTCTATCACATCATGTTTATCGACCTCAAAGCATTTACAATCAGCAGCTTCCAATCCCATATAGCTTACCTTACTACCGTTGCGCATTAATTTGAAATCGACATATCTGTTTCCATCGGGCAGACTTTCAACCCTTCCGAAATCAATGTCCAAATCCTGGGCAAAAAGCGACACGCCCAGCAGCAGCAACGGAATCAAAAACAGTTTTCTCATAGTTTAAAAGTTTATCAATTTCATTAATTTCTCTTTCTTCTAATCCATTCCTTCATCGAGAACAAGGAAATATCAGCGACAGGACGAGCCGTCAAAGAGCCTTCGTCCGAAACCGCAACGAAACAAATCTTTATCAGTTTATCGTCGCGATAGACAACGAAGAAGCGGGAATCCGCCACATAATCGGCATATTTTCCGACTATCGCATCCAAATCAAGCTCCTTGTCAACAATCAGGCATCCCAAAGCGTCCTCATTATAGTTGCCGGCATAATCAGCTATCAGCAACGAACCTTCATCGCTTTTTCCGAAGAAATAGCCGCACACACCAGCCGAAACCGAAAACAGGCCGTCTTCCATCTTGTTGATGGCTTTCCCCGAAAAGCCCATGCGACCAATGCCATCACCATTAACTCGAATGTAATAGTAATTTGGGTCCAGACTATCCATTTCGAATGGCTGGTTCACTTTCGGCAAAAGAAGCGCCGCCCTGCTCTGCTGATAGAAATCATCAAAAGAGAACCATTTCACGACATCTTCATTATTGTTCATCTTCCCATTTCTTTTAGCAGAAAAGATTCCAATTTTGAAATCAGCGGAATTCGTGTCGATGACAATGGCAAGCATACGGTTTCTGTGGTCGGAATAAGCCAACTGCTGCTGTACAACAAGATCCTGATTGGAGAGGAAAAGTCCTAATCCCGGATGGGAATGCATCCAGCAGGTCTGAACGTAATCGCGTTTCGATTTCTTACTCAAATCTTCTATGACCGAAGCCATGTGGACACCAATTTTTTTGCCGAAATTCAAGGAGTATTCCCCAAACTGCGAATCATCGCCCGGCTCTACAAAATATTCCAAACTGACATCGTATTGCTGTTTAGTGGACTCATAATCCCAACATCCGAGAATGAAACACCCCGTTTCATCAGTCCGATCAGATTCTTCAAGAAAGCGGCTGAAAAACGAATACAGTTTCCTGACCAGTGCATGGCTGAAAAACACCCTCTTCACGGCTGTATCAACGAAGACTTCATCCAAATCGACCATCAGATAATCATTCTGATTTGAATAGACATGTTTCAGACCGACATCATAATGCTCGGTATTGTCTTCGACCAACTGTAGTTCCTGCTTTCCAGGATTTGCATTGCCTTGAGCCTTGTTTTTCCTGCTTTTTCCCCTAACAAACAATACCAAACAAAAACAGATGAGGACCAACGCACCAATAAGGATTATGTGAAAAGGGACTTCCATTTTTTTCGCGTCAACAGGGGCTTCCTTCACTTTCTCAGAACACGAAAAGGCTTCCATCTTCTCCAAATCCAATTTCAGCCAAACTGTATCAAGACGATTATCAGCGTCGCTGAAGCCAACCGTCACCACCAAATACCTATTGGTCAAAACCGAAGAATCAAGTTGTATCAGCTGTTCGTATTTATCGCCTGGAGCCAGCTTGACAACCGTATCACAATCCTGCATCCGTGTCGCCAGTTCGGGGAACGTCTGTCCGACGACATTTCTTTGCAAAGTCACAAAATCATCAGAGCTTGAAAGCGTGACACACTGTCCGTCGTATACCAATTCAAGCCCCGACCCCTCCTGAGCGGCAAGTCCAAACGGCATCACTGACAACAGTACAATTGATGCAATTACATACAATCCCTTCATATTCATATTGATGGCATGTTTTCTTCTTTTTTCTTTCGATGATTATCCACTGTAATTTGAGTCATCTTTTTCATTTTAATCTTCTGAGCGATCAAATTGATACCAAAAAACAATGCTGCACAAACGATGACAATCTTGAAAACCAAGTCGCCCCATTTGATTGGGACAATGTTCATATCCTTAATACGCGAGTTAATGTCATTGATGTCGTTCCACAAGAGCTTGATGCTGTCATTTTCATCCACCATTTCCTGATTGCCCATATAAAATGCACTCGACTGACTGAAACAGTCCGATGCCTTATTCTTGATCATATTCAACGAATCGATGCGTTTGTTTTCCTGGCATTTGTTTCCTTGGCGTTCAAGACTTTGCATCTGTGACTGATACTCGACGAATTTCGATGCGACCTTTTGTATTTTGTCTTGTTTTTCCTTATCCGCCTTCAGCGAATCCATCTTCTTTTCCAGCTCATACTGCAAATTCCTATAACTCTCATACTTTTTGCTGATTTCCTCTTCCTCTAAAACATAACTTTGGTTATTGCTTTCCCATATTCCAAATCTATCCTTCAGGCTCAAGTATTCGCGTTCATTCACTTCTATATCTTCAAAGAACTGAATTTTCCCGTCCACAATCCTCAAGTCGCCATACAATCCGGCAATCTGATCTTTCGCTTTCTCCACCTTCTCCAAATCGATTTCTTCCTGCCCAATGACTGCATTTTGAAACAGCGGCAGGAATGCAAAAACAACGACAACAAGACAAAACCTTTTCATATTTATTTCCCCATAGCTTTTGCAGCCTCATATCTCGAAATAGTATCCTTGATTTTATTTTTGTCGCTCTTAGTCAAATTCTTAAGGAGCGCATCCGTTTTCTTTACCAACTCATTAAACCTTTCCTTGTCACCATTATTAAATGAATAATTCATCTCCAAGATATAATCCTCCACCAGCGTTTCTATTTCTTCGACATCAGTTTTAACAGTTGGTTTCGGCTTTTTCGATGTTGTTTCCTTTATCTCCCTAATACGGTATTTCAATACTGAAAAAGCTATATCAATATCAGGGCAACCCGTATTAATAAAGGCAGAAGTATCGATTTTGGCATATTGATCCAAAAGCAGATTCTGCATCCGGCTATCAAATTTATTACTCAATCTTTCGAATCCTATCCTGAAAATCTCCTTCAGTTCACTCAGATATTTCAATCTTTCAACCATTCCTGCGCAAGGATCCTTAGCCACAGCAAAGCTCAGTACAAAATCCTTGGCAACGAACTGCAATTTTCGGCCTCCTAACGAAGATTCCGTCAGAACCATCAGATTGTTCAAATTAACACAAACTGTTTTCGGATTGTCTTCCAAAGAAAAAACCAATTCCATCTTCTTTTCAGTTCCCAATGGCAATATCAAAGTGTCAATGGCCTTATCCGCCATACTACGTTCCAGAAGATATGTCTCGAATTTACAGCCAGAACAAGAGACTGACGGCACCACTGTCGACGGAAGCTTCTGCTGCTGTTTCTTGAAATCAGGTGAAAACGACAATCTGCGGCCTCCACTCTTGAATATATTCTTCAACTTGACAAAGTCAGGGTGTTCAATCTCATTTTGCGGAAACCACACATAATAATTCTGATGTTTATTTTCTTCAAGATAAACATGCAACTGGTTGGTCCTTTCATTCAACTCTGCGGTCAAGGTCAATTCCAGCGAATAGAGTCTCATGTCATCTTCCAACACAACTTTTGTAGACGAAACAGGACCATCTTGTACCGAAAGCTCATATTTCATAATGCCATCCTGAGCGTAAGCCATGAAAGACAAAAGGACAGCAAAAAACGCAAAGATAACTTTTCTCATAACTAAAAACTTTTTCATCCATTAACATTTACATAACTGTTCTATCCAACCGTTTGGTTCCGCCTGATTCAGCACCCACTCGGCCACTTTGTTATCTTCAGGAAAAGGCGGCGTGTTCTGGGCATGGTACTTTTCGTATTTCAGATACGACAGCACCCTGTCGACATACCAAGCCAAATCGGTGAATGTGCCGCAGGCCGGCGTATTAAGGCAGACTCGCCCTGCAAAATCGCCAAAAAACCGAATGTTTGGGTGCCAAGGATGAGGAATATCTTTCCCTTCCGCATCTTTAGTGATAAACCTGAACTCCAATTTGCTGTCAACCGAAGGATAATTGTTCGGAATACGAATGCTCATGCGAAAACTATCAGCCGTAACTGGTTTTTCAAGTCCGTGAGAATCGGCAGGCAAGACATTGCAAAACGACTTTACCTTAAAGTCGATTTCATACTCAACAGGAAGGTTTTCCGAATTGCGCTTTCGTATGACATACACGATTTGCTTATCGTCACGAAAACGCTGGTCGATGGCCTCCCATTCATGCATCAAGCGTCGGTTACGGCCTGTGAATTTTATCTGTTTGTATCTTTCTATTTCCCTATCCATCATTAGTCCTTAAAAAATCTAATTTTCAACTCTTTAACCTGCTATCGGATCGGATATGATTTCAAGCGTATCACCGTTTTTCACGTTGTAATCTGCCAAAGTCTTGTTCGTTTTTCCGACCTTCGGCTGCAAAATGATGTCTCTGCCTGTTGCTTCATCCCTTTTGCCGAAAAAATACTCGGTCGGGACAAAATCTATCATTTCAGGCATATCAAAAACCTTGTTGCCCTTTTCATCAGCAGCAAAACGGAGATTATTCATCAACACCTCAAGTGTACTATGAGGATCATTCACCTTAAACTTGACAAGTTTGTTCTTGTACCTTAACTTTAAATAAAAATCTTCCATAACTATAATTTATTTGATTATTATTCTTTCAATAAAGACATCATTATTTTCGTCCACAACCTTCAGGAAGTACAGTCCTTTCTGAAGATTCAGGTTAATTGCAGTCCGTTGGGAATCAAACTGTTGTTCCACAACGACCCTGCCATCTACCGACAGGATGAAAAGACGAGCGCGGCCTTCCGTATCTTTTTCAACGGTAAGCGACGTGTTACCGTCCGATGGGTTAGGATATACAGTCAGATTATGTTGTGGTGTCATTTGACCTACGCAGAAATCAGTGAAGACTTCGCAGGATTCGCCTTTCAGCTTCAAAGACACCTGATATTCATTATCTTTATACGGCACTTCCAAAACATAATACTGACCCGTCGCGCCTTTTATCGGTGAACTATTCCGATACCATTGATATTCATAATCTTCCTTTGGTTTGGGATAAATCAGGATATAGGGTACTCCGTTCCCATCTCTTTTGGCCACAATCTGATTCACATCCTCTTCCTTGACAATCGGCAATAAATTGACATTCAAAATGCCAGTGTAAAAACAACTGTCCTGCTTCATCACTTTCACAAATCCTCTTTCGCTCCAATCTCCCCAGCGTACCTTAACCCTAAATGTATCGTCTTCTACGATTTCTCCATTCTCAACAGTCCATACAAAATTGCTGTTTTCATTCGGATTCACCGAATACCAAGCCTCCCCATCCATACAGATTTCGGTTTCTCCAACAATGGACATGCTTTCCTCGGGAATGATTTCCAAATGGAGTTCAACGACACTATCGCATCCCAATCCAGTTGTGAAAGTATACTCATAATCACCTGATACAAAAAGCAAACGGTCACCAAAATAATAAGAACACGAAGTCTGCTCCGTGTCGGCGAAGACCTGAGAAGCCACCAAACGGACAGTTAAGCTGCCCGACATGAAACAGTCATCACCGATGGTGAAACTCACTGTTCCATACTCACCAGAATCTTCCCATAAGACCTTGACTCTGTCAGGGAGTTGCTCAATGATTTGTCCGTTTTCCACTTCCCATAAGCATAAATACCCCTCTGAATCAACTTGATATTCCTTTTCTTGGAACATACACGACACCGTGTCACCATAAATCTTTACGTCGGTATCTTTCAGTATTTCCAGATGAAGAATGTAAGTGCTGTCGCAACCCAGACTTGTTTCATACGTCTTTGAATAATCTCCAGATTCCACAAGCCAATCACCATCAAAAAGATAAGCACACCATGTACTGACACTTTCTTCATAAACAATCGCATTCGCTATCTGTACAGACAAATCGCCCGTGAAATAACAGCCATCGCCACTCGTCGCATCGACATGAATGGTTCCGTTTTCATAGGTTGAAAACCAATTCACCGTGATTTGATTTCCTGTCCCACCAACAATTTCACCGCCTTCCACCATCCAATCATATTGTCCGGGAGCAACATTAATTGAATAATCAACGTTGGCCTCGGCACAAGCTACAACCTTGCCCTGTATATCAACAATCTCAGGCTCAATCGTCAAATGGAGTTTAACTAAGCTGTCACATCCAAACTGTGTTTCGAACACGTATTCATAATCGCCTGACTCGGTAAGCACTTCACCACCGAATTCATAATTACAGTGAGTGGTAACAGGAGGAAGCACGACAGCATCGTCACCAACATATCCCTGATTTACAACGATAGAAACAGAACTGCTAAAATACACGGAATCATCACGAAGACACGCAGAAAATTCATTTTCATCTGACCCAAAGACCTGTAACGGATCAAATTCCATTTCGTCGCAAGAATAATCCGTTTGCTTTTGCCCAACACGGTCTTCTCCTCTATACAATTCGAACACTCCACTACGCGGTTCCGACAGACGAAGCGTGAAAACGACTTCCGTACCCTCGCAAACCGTTTCCTGATCCACCGTCAATGTCAATTCAAGATCTTGGCCTTGCACCATTGTCACTCCAAAAAGAGTCAACACAAATAATAAAAACTTCTTCATTTTCTTGTTACATTATTTGATTATACTTTAATTCCTATTTTAATTCAACCCCAGCATCCTTTCAATCGTTCTGCCGGAATATGTCTGGAACGCACGGCAAAGGACTTCCTTCACTTCAGAGTTGAACTTTCTTGTCCGGGCAGCAACATCCTCTCTCGATTTTTTCACCGAATCAGCTGTTTTGCCCGAAATGTATGCCAACATGGCATTACCTGCCAAGTTTCCTAACGCCTTGCCAGTTCCAACCACAGGGATAAAATCCGTCGCAAAATCAAGCCAACCTGGCATAAATTCATAGCCATTAAATGTCTGGATGTCTTTACCAAACTTTGCTTCTGCCGCTTTTTCAGTTCCAAATTCGAAAGCAGCTTGAGCAGGATCTAATGAAAACACATCTATCTTGGAGTTCTTAGAATACCTTATATCCATGAAATTTCCATTCACCACACGTCCCATATTGGTATGACGTGTTTTCATTGTGACAGTCACAGTTGTTTTTTTATAGAAATTATCGTATGCTTTTGCTGCTTTCTTGACATATTTCGAACCTCGTTTAGCATATTTTTCTGCACCTTTTGCCACCGCTCCACCCACTGGAATAAACCCAACCGCCTCCAAGCCAGCCCCAACCAAATATCCATCACGATCATTTTTCAACTGCGCAATCTGTCTGTCATAGTCTTCCATTATCTTTTTCACATCTAAGAATTTCCAATCCCGAATGCGAATTTTCGAGCACACCCTTTTCTTCAGTTCATCATAGTAAGCCTCCACCTGCGACCCTTTGCTTTCAATAGTTTTCACCAAGTCATAGCCGTATTGTCTTCTCAAGGCATTCTTCTCTTCAAGAATAATGACACGGAGCTGCCGTTTGAAGACATCGTTCTTCATAATTCCCTTATACTTGAAGCCCGCACTCGTCAAAGCCTCTTCAAGACTTCTGTATGTGACCAAATTGCCAGACATAAGCTATATCAGTTTGAGTTCATCATCCTTGTCATCCAAATAAAAATACATATCGAGCAAGTAAGCATCATCCGTGGCCTCGTCGTACAACGCAAAAGTGCCATTCCCATCAGGATCACAATAACGCACAAGATGCCCGTATGAATAATAAGCCAGTTTTTCATCAGGCTGGGGTAACCTCAGCCTGAATCCCGACTTCAAAAGCTGCTTGAAATCCTCGATACGGAAGTTTTTCTCTTCTTCGCTCAAATTCCAGTACATGCTGGTTGCCAGATTGGAATCATGCATCATCAACTGCTGCATGAAAAGGTCGTACTGTTTGCGATCAAGCATCGCATTCAGGCGCGAATAAGCCTGTGCAACCTTTCCTTTCAAATCATAAACTAACGACAAGTTGGGAAATTCGGAAACATCGGCCAATTCGTATGGAACATCCGCAAAAAACGCCAGCGATTTCTTTTCGACCCAAGAAGCATCAAGGTCAACGGCCAACAATTCGCTTGAACTCACCTCCTCCGGCCTTTCCAAATCAACGTTGATTCTTGTCACCGAGCATTTCAATCCTGCCTCTTTTTCAAAGTCTTCCGCACCTACAAGCGGACGTATCCTGCAACTCAGCTGCTGCATTCCCGACCTGTAAATCAAGTTGTTCACGGCGAAATCCAAAGTTTCTTCATCTTCCACGTTTTTCGCCACGGCAAGAATATCGTTCACCCTGATTTCCATCAGGCAGTGTCTGACTTCGTACTGCAATATGTAATATGCATTCGTCATATCTCAATCAACCTCAAAGAGTTTTTTCACTATATCAGATGTTGAAGCATCGTATGTTTTCACATTGGCTTCCACTATGGTTTTCTTGCTTTTGTCGTCCATTTCCTCGCGTTCCGTTTCCTGTTTTTTTTCGCCATGCGAACCAGGCTTTTGCGAGGAAGTCTTATAGACCAATGTTGTTTCCCCACCAAAATTGCCGGAAGACGAACTCGTTTTCTCCTTTTCCAGAGCCTGTCTTGGACTTAGCTTTATGGTATCGTCTTGCCTGACGATTTTTCCCAGTTCTTTCACTTCTACAGGGAAACCGTATACCGTATCACCCAAGTCGTTTGGTTTCACTTTGTTGGCATATTTCTGAAAGACCAGCTTTATGTATCCCGACGATTTCGTGTCATAATGCCAATAACGTTTCAGCGTATTATCCGCGACCTTGTCATCCGGCATTTCACCTTGCTGCGTGACGACCAAATGATTGTTGATGCCATAATACTTGTTGACAAGCCCATCTAACAACATCCACATACCATGTCCTGTTCCGTCATTGGCAACCTTCAGGTATTTTTCCCTATCACCTTTATAGAATTCTGTCTCAACATCTATTACTTTTCCGTATGTCCTTGGCATCAAACCGCCTTGCGAATGAGACCTACACAAAGCGACACCTGTGCCTATGGGAGTCACTAGTAACGATAGCGGAGTTACAATAAGATAAAGAACAGAAGCACCAACAGGCCATTTTATGCCATGAAGCCAACCATTCTTGCTGTCTTTTTTATCTTGAATTGAAGTCAAAACATCGGTAGTAGATCGATAAACCACAACATTCTTTTGCTGGTCAATCACCTCCTTGATTTTGCCAATCGAACCAAGGAAAGAACGCAGATTAAAAACCCTCAACTTTTCATCGACTGATTTCGGCAATTTTTGAGAAAGAAGATTCGACTTGGTCAGGCGATTGACATAACTGGCCAAAGCATAGGTATTCAGTCCTGCAGCATTAAAAGCCACAGTCCTTACCCCAGAAACCGCTCCTGCTGCACCTGCCAGTCCTCCTCCCAAAGAGTGACCCACAATCACCCATTCATCCTTGTTGACATTTTCATTCTCACAAAACAATTTCAAGGCCAACAAAACAGCCAACTTATATTGCAAAGGATAAACCAATTCATCGCCAATACCTTGTCCAACATTAGTCTTAATCCAATCATTGAAAAAAGAGTTGAAATCTGTCCCGGCAAAAACCAAAGCATATTTCACGGACGACAAATCGAAGCCTGTTTCTTTTTTTAAGTCATTGCAGTTGTATTTCCAATCTGTGCGTTTGTAAATGCCCGCCTTGAAGCCGCAATCTGTCAGAAACCCTTCCTTGGAAAGCAGACCGTATTGACCTGACTTATTATTGTTCGCCAGACTATAAAGCAGTTTTTCATCCGTGGCAAAAAAATCCTTCACCGTATATTTCGGATTGCCAAAAACTTTAGTGCCATCTGCTATTTGAAAAACATATTCGTTATCATCACCAACTTTTTCATCGTAGTATTTCGGTACATCTGCCGATTCTCTGAACTTCTTATCCACTTTTCCACCCCGATAAGTGGAGCCTGTCTTATGCGATTTTCCAATCAAATTTTCCAACTCTTCCAAACCGACCATCTGAAAACCAGGAACGTCATAGTAAGCTTTCTGTCCGTCAATAAAATAGACATGTTCGGCCAGCAAAGCCAAGCCTAAACGGATATCGGCATTGTAAACAACATATTCACGCTGTTTATCTATTTTCTTCAAATCCTCGTATTCCTTGTTGCTTGCTCCGGTTTCCGTACTCATCTGTCATTTCCTCCGTCATTCTTGTCCGTTTGTTACCAATTCTATAGTTCCCGCCCACATGCACTTAAGTTTACAGGTGTTCAGCAAAGCAAGGTTGCCTTTTTCTATGACATCGTCCTTACCGCCAATCCAAGGGGCCGGCGTATTAGGCACACAAGGCATAGGGGTCAAACGCCCCATGTGAGCCGATGTTGCAGCCGCCACGGTTGGATTATTAAGCGAGCGGCATAAGCCGAAAGGAGCGATATTCACCATAGGCTTATGGTCTGATATGTTTGCCTTGGGCTTTCCGCATAGAAAAATGGTACGGGTAGGAAGCACCGTCAATGACGACTGCGCATTGCCCATACTGCATTTCAATTTTGCGCCACTACAAACGTAAGTTGCCATAATTCATCAGTTTATCTTAACATTTCCAGCTTTCAGCGAAATAAGGCTTCCTCCATCATACGCAATGGAATCGTCAGTCTTTTGTACGCTTTTTTTCGCATACATAATATGGTTTTCCGCCGCATCCGTCTTGATGTTTCTTGCTGCAACGTCAATTCTTTCCCCGACTTCAAGAGAGAAATCATTGCCCACGGAAACAGTCTTGTCCTTTCCAACGGAAGTCGCCATATCATTCTGTATATCATTTGTCTGGTCATTACCGACCTTCAATGCATCATTATTGCCAATTTCGGTATTCCTATCGTTACCTGCTGAAACCTTAATGTCGTGTTTGGCATCGATGATAATGTCGTTATCGGCATATAGCTCTATGTTTCCTTTCGACTGCAACTTGATAAGCTTTTCGTCAGTCGAATAGGTCAACACATAATTTTCCTTTTCGTTGTCATAGATGCGGATGAATCCACCTTCAGCCACATCATGTATTTCTACGGTATGGCCATTGCGCGTACGCAATGCCTTAATATCATTTGAACCGCTGTACCATTTGCCTTCAGGGTGCTGTTTGCCATGATACAATGTCCCTATTACAAATGGTTTTTCGGCATTTCCATGCTCAAAACCCAACATCACCTCTTCACCGATTTCGGGAATGAAATAGAATCCCTTTCCATCGCCGCCATGCGGCTGAGTGATACGAAGCCACGGCGTTATCATATATTCGTCCTGCAATTCCTGCCATAGCAATCTCACCCTAATCCTACCCAACTTTTCCGGATCCTTATTGTCGACAACGACAGCCCTTTGCGATTCAGCCATCGGATAGACATCACATTCAAAGCAAGGCGGATACTCGGAAGAAGCCGGTATAGCAGAGAATTCGCATTGGAAATGTCCGTTCAGATTCCAATGATACGACAGCGACACCATCATCAAGTCTTCATGGTTCTGCAAATTCTTATCCTCGACATCACCGGAATATTCCTGAATGGAAAACACAGTTCCAAGATGCAAGTCGCACCTATTGCTGACACCTTTGCAAACCATCAGCTGCGCTTTTGTTCCCAAGATATCGTTCATAACCGAAGCCTCAACCTGATTCAAACCGTTATCTTCCTGTATGCTTGCACAATTGTCCTGAAGCGTGTCCTTCTTGAACAACGATGTGGAATGATTGTAGGCATACTCTGTCAGCTTATTAAAAGACTGCGACCCATAGTTCTTAGCCAAATCTTTCTGGTTTTCATATTCCAGATAATCATGATCGGCATGTGAAAAACCGACATGAAACAGATTCGTTTCATAATAATAGCCCAAAATATCTATATCCGGATAAAGCTTGATTTTTTGCTTCGGCTGCTTCATCTTTCCAAAAACCAACTCATCATTCTCAAAATAGAAGAACTCGCCATAACGCTGGGCCAAACGCGAAAGGAAAGCGTAAGTCGTCTCATTATACTGCACCGTGTATGGAATGATTCCATCCATTCTTGGCGTAAGCTGAAGGGAAATATTCACCTTATAGTCCTCCGTCGCCTTGCTGACAATTTCGGAGAGCGAGGTCTGCTCGAATGAAGTGCAATGGGGGCTATCAAATAGCAAATAATCAGGACTATATGCCGTACAATGAATGACCATTCCGACATTCATGTGCTCGCTACGGGCGATGGCTTTGAACACAATGCCCTTAAAGCACAAATCATCTTCCTTCAATTCCTGATTGTGGTCCAAATACGAAGTCTTGAAACCGCATTCCACTGATGCACCTAACAATTTGTCGGAAATTGAGAACGAATCATCAGAAGGCGTTTTTGTCAAGCTTTTCTTCCGCATCGAAAAATTCAGTTCATTCGGCTTCATCAACTCCTTGGAAAGCGAAACCTCCATGAAAACATAATCATCGAATTCCCGTCCTTCTATTTTTAAATAAAGGTTGTTTTCTATCTGAACCGCCATATCTGGAAACTGTTTTTTTAATCAATCATATTAAATTCGCAATCCTGGCCGAAGATGATGCTTCCTGCCATTATGCCAATTTTCATATACATCTGTAGGGGATTGTTATTGTTGAAATATTCATACAGTCGAACGCAATAGGCATCCTTAAAGCTAATAATCCGATGCTTATCAATGCTGTCCTTATTGATGACCAATTCTATTTCGCCATCTTTCGTGAGGTTCTTGTCAAACATCCATTCGTGGAATCCCAAATCATTATCATCAGGAGCTGAAATGACAAGATTGATCAGTCCACCTCGTGGACGATCGGAAGGTCGTCCCGTAAAATCAACTTCCTGTGAAAATTCATAATCGCATTCCATGACGTAGTAGGAATGATTGTCAATCCTTAATGTAGCTGTAAGTGCCATAGTCTATAGTTTGTTCTGTTCTTTTTTATTGAAAAACCAGATCGAAAATCAGAGCCCGAAAAAACGGACTTCGGAAATCAAATGCAAAAAAACGAGAAGCGCGAGACAAGGCTGATTTTAGCCTTGTCTCACAATCTCAAGCACTTAGGCCCACTTGTTGGTGTAGGTCACGGCACCCACGGTGATTTCGCGGCACACGATGGTGATTTCCTCTGAATGGCCTGCCTTGTCTTCCCAAAGTTCATTGAAATCGATGCAATAAGCATCCTTGAACTGGATTTTCTTCATAAGGTTGCCTGTTCTTGTTTCGTTGAATTCGACACTGCCATCTTTTGCAAGATTAGGCTGAATCATCCAATTCAGCAAATCAGGATTGCCATCGTTCAAGGCCTTGACGCGGATGACGATTTTTCCACCGCGTGGAATTCCTGCCATTTGACCTTCGACATCGACAGCCTGGTTAAATGAGTAAGATACTTTCATGACTTCACGTTCGGTCATGCCATTTACTTTCAAAGCTACTGGTGTTGTTGCCATAATAAATGATTTTTTAATTTTTGTGAAACATTAATATTAATAAGGTTAACCTTCTTCTACCATCGATGATGCGCTTGCACTCTGCTTATCAGCCTCAAGCTTGATAAGGAAGTTCTTGGCAGCGAAATATGGAGTGATTGATATATCGACAGAAACGACTTTTGTGTTGGGATCTTGAATCGGATCACCCAGTTTGTACTTTTGGAAGAAATTCTGATAGCCCTGATATTGATTGAGGAAATCCTGTATCTTGCTTTTTAGTTTTTTCGGAGAATTGTACGGGTCCCAGTTTTCATGCGCAATTTCATGAACATAATTCATCAGCACTTTCTTTATCCAATCGAACACACGGACAATAGGATATTCCATCATGGCATCAAGGTCGCCATTATAAAGCGTGCTGTTGTTGAATGCCATGACTCGGCCTTCGGAAAACACCATCGGAACCACATGGTCGTCCATCAAGGTTGCGATTTCGGATTTGAGCAAATCAAGCTTGACGCCTTTCACATCAGCGACGGTACCATATTTCTTTCCTGCACGTCCCTGCGAAATCGGAGTCGCCTCGTCGTACATCATGCCCGCCAAAGCACCAGCCGGCGAAACATAGAAAGCTTCTTCTTCACACTCGCCAGAACTGAGCTTTTCGGATTCGCGGCCCACCAACCAATTGCAAGCCATAACGACATTTTGCAACTCCTTATCACTATCGGCAAAGCCCTTGGTGACATCTTTCAATCCTTCCAACGAGTTTTCATCATCAATTGAAGTGTCCGTCACCAAGATCAGTTTGTACTTATGAGCAATTTTAGCCCACCTCAGCAAATCAGTCCTATCATGGAAAACGCCGCCTGGCATGACCATGAAGCTATAGCTGTCCCTCAGGCACAAACGATCGAAAGCACGCTTTACCAAGTCGTCCACCTGATTCTTGAAATTGGATTCGGTATCAGTAATGGCTCTTTTATCCACATTGATTATCCTGAGTTTTTCGACCCTGTCTGTGCCGGCATTTTTGAAAAACAGATCCAATGACCTGTATGAGCGCTCCAGTCCTTGGGTAGCGGCAAGAGCTGTTGTTATTCCCTTCGAAAGCAATTCAAGGGTCTTGCTTTCTTTGTCCTTACAAACTTCCGCCATCTCAGTTGGTGTCATTCCCTCATTTTCAAGCAAACCAATCCAAGCTTCCAGTTCGGATGCCAAAGCCTTCCTTTTTGCTTTTTTTCTGCTATCCTTCAAAAAAGTATCTTTTACCGCTTTTTTACCTGGATTCATGTCTTCAGCAGCAGGAATAAAACCCTTAATAGCCTGAAAACCACCGATTTTTTTCAGAATATCATCCGTGTTTTTTCTCTGCTGCACCTGCTGCTCCTGAGAACCAGCAACAGCAGCACTTTGCAATTTTGAATTATCCATAGTCTTCATTAATTATTCATTATCACGCAATTCATCCAGCATCTGCTGCAAATACTGTTTCAGCTCTTCACGGCTCTCAGGATTCTTCAGCATCTCCCTAAGTCTCTTATTCTGCTCAATCTGTTTCCTGATTTTTGCAGCATTGTCCATTTCATCCTTCAATCCGGATAGGAACGGACTGTTGGAAACCAGTTTGCCTTTTCCGCCATTAGCCTCAAAATCCTTGATTTCATTGAAACGAAGCGTTTCCGTTACCGTACTTCCGTCTTCATCAGTGAAATCGACCTCAACACTTGGATTAAACCTTTGAAAGACATCTTTCAATGTCCGAGCATCTTCCAACAATTCAGGAACTTCACCGTCGGCATCCGACGTAAACTGGTCAATGATCAAAGTCTTGTTAGTATCAATAACACTAACACGGCTTCCCGACTCTTCATCAGTCGCATTTGATATAAAGTTTTTCTCTAACATATTTTTAATTATTTTTATTATGATATTTTATCAACCAAGTTTCCATTCACCATGAACCTCAATTCATTATCTATCAAGGTCACACAAACTTCATCTTGCGGTTTAAGTTTTCCGGAGACGATCAATTTGGAAAGCGGACGACGCAATTCCTTCCGAATAATGCCAAGGACCGGGCGTGCTCCAAACTGAGGATTGAACCCCGACATAGCAATGTTTCTTCTCGTCGTATCGTCCATTTCGAGCTTAATATGCTGTTCATCAAGCAACTGCAGCAATCCTTTCAAATGAATATTGAAAATTGAAGTCACCGTTTCTTCGGAAATCGGGGCAAAGGGGACTATTTCTGTCAAGCGGCCAAGAAATTCCGGACGGAAATAATCCTGCATGATAGTCAGCAAGTCACTGTTCTTTGGAATAATCCCTTTTGCGAATGATTCCGAGACATACTTACTACCGATATTTGAAGTAAACAGAATCAAGGCATTGCTAAAATCACCCACACGTCCCAGCCTGTCGTGAAGTTTTCCTTCGTCAAGAATCTGAAGGAACAAGTCGAAAACTGACTTGTGCGCCTTCTCGATTTCATCAAACAAGACAACCGAATAAGGTTTCTGGCGAATCTTATTGACCAACAGACCGCCTTCTTCATATCCAACATATCCGGGAGGTGCTCCATAAAGCAATGCCACGGAGTGTTCTTCCTTAAATTCCGACATATCGAAACGTATCAAAGCCGACTCGTCTTGGAACAAAAATTCCGCCAAAGCCTTGGAAAGTTCCGTCTTGCCGGTTCCCGTAGGTCCCAAAAAGAAAAACGACCCCATTGGCTGACCTTTCTTATTCAGACCAGAACGCGACTCAAATATCGAATCCAGAATGGTTTTTATCGCTTGATCCTGACCTACGACACGGCGTTTTATAATAGCTTCGGCATTAATGAGCTTATCACGTTCTTTCGCCTGCATTTTTCCCATCGGAATACCAGTCTGTTTTGCAACCACAGCAGCCAAGTCAGCATCCGTGACAGCATTACGTTTCTCGGAAGACAGCATTTTCAATTTCTCCAAGACATGCTCCAAGTAAGCCAGTTTTTCATCATTACTGCCTATTTTTCCAAAATCCACATCATCATCAAGCTGCGCCACAAGCAGGATGCTAATCTTATTCATCATTTCATAGTGCAGCCAGTAAAGTTCCATCGCCAGTTGCGATTCTGTCTGTTGCTCCGATTTTCCCTTTATTTCGGCAAGTTTTTCGGACAGTGACGCGACATCGGAAGCTGAGACATCATTCATCGTGCGGATAAGTGCCATCGTGCGGTCAATCAAATCGAAAACGGAATCCGGCAATGATTTTTCCGTCAGATAACGCTTTGAAAGTCTGATAGCTTCCTTTATACTGTCATCTGGTATGGTTATATCATGATATTGTTCAAAAGAGCCGACCGACTCACGGACAATTCTGTAACAGGCATCGGCATTCGGTTCTTCAAGCGTTATCTTTTCAAACTTCCTGACAAATTCCTTATCTGTCTCAAGGTGTTTTGTGTAGCTGTCCACCGTAGTAGTCGCCACAAAGAGCATTTGACCCTTGTTCAGCTCCTGTTTCAGCAAGTCACCTACTCCGCACAAAAGGCTTTGCTTATCCGCAAGTTTATCGACATTCTCTATAAGCAAGATGGAATTGTCCACCGTTTTCAGTTCATCCAAAGTCTTCTTAAAACGATCCTCAAATTCAATCTTATTGACAGCACCGCTTGTCAAGGCAGCCAAATCAAGTTCAAAGACAACGGCACTTTTCAGGAATTCTGGAACCATTCCCGACAGCAATCGCAAAACAAAGCCATTCACCAATGCCGTTTTCCCAACACCTGATTCTCCGACTATCAACAAATTAGATTTGGTTTTTCTTCCCAAGACTTCAAAAGCTGTCGCTATTTCCTTTTCAAAGCCTACAACAGTAACAGGTTGAGACTTCAACAATTCATTTTTATTAATGCAATAATTTGCAATGTTTTTCCCCGTAACCACTGTTGAAAACGATGAAGAGGAAGACAATTTATTTCCTTGTTTCGAAGAATCCTCCCCAAGAATTTCATCAACTGTCAAAGGCAAGGTCTTAAGCTGATTAAAAGTGAATCCAACTCCAGGTGTTACTAATGCGCCAAGCACAAGTACATAATCGACTTCTTCCTTATTTAGTTTACGTCGGTATTCCTCAGCTTGTTCAAAAACAGCCGATGATGTTTCGGTAAGTTCCAAATCACTTTTTGGACGAACCGCCTTGGGAGTCATTCGTATCTCACAATCAGCCCAATCCAATAGATAATAATAATCCTTGTCAAGATCTCTTTCAAAATAAGCAATCAATCCTATGTCCTTATGCAGCAAAGCCTTGAACAAATGGCAAGGATAAATTGCATCATTGCATTCATCCATCGCATAAATTGAAGCAATTCTTAACAATCATCAAATTGCCCATTTATCTTACCAGAACAATTGTAACCCATTTTTTAATACTAATTCAGAAATGCAAAAATACGATCCTATCAAATCGCTCCAACAAATTGATATGGCATATTTTACCAATTATTTTGGCATATTTTACCATACACAAATGGATTTAAGTTTCCTAACTAACTTTTTATAAGGATGTTAAAAGCCAATAGTATTATGCTAAACACAAACACCCAGTCACTGGCATGTTTATATGCGGCTGCAAGCCATCAAATCCTAATAAACAGAAAAATTAATATTTCAGTTTGTAAGTCAGGCCAAAATAGAACCTATCGACAGGCTCTTTCACCTGCAAATCATTATCCATGCGGACAAATGCCGAAAGATATTGGCGACGCGTCAAACGGTAATCGACAGAGGCAACCGTCCTCAGATTATCAACAATATTATGTTTCGGGTCGTTGACAAGCCAATGCAATTCGGTTGACAACGAATATTTGAAGCGGCTGTTGGGCATCTGATAGGTCACTTGCAGACGGTTGCGCCAATACATTTTCGGATTCACGCGGTAATCGCCCGTCGCTTCATCACGAAATGTGGAAAGCAGTTTTGTGCGGAATGAAAACTTGAAACGATGATAAGTCTCAGAATAAGTGAGTTGTACACCGGCACGATAACGGTTTTCAAAATACTTGTCATCATTGAAACGACGGATGTAATCGCCCGTCAAGCCAAGTTTCATTCTGCCGTGAAGAAAAGTGTAATCGACACCCAAGGAATTGAGCCAACGGTCGAATTGCGTGCAGTTGTTCTGGAAACGCAGTTCTTCTTCCAACGAAAGACCAACATTTCGTGACACCCCGACAGAAACTTCCGCCGACGCAATGACACCAACGTCCTTAGTGCGCCCGCTTTGGGAAAACGACCAAAACGAAAGAAGCACAAATACGACCGTAAACAAGATTCTTTTCATCACGCAATTACATATAAACCATTTTGCATCAACATATTAAGACGCGATTCATCGCGTCTCTACTCATTAAAATCCTTCAATTTCGTCACCGTGTCAATCGTATTGACTTCGCCATCTTCGGGACGATAATACACTTTCACGAATGCGACATCGCGCAAATAATCAATATGACCAACCTCTACCCTACTGATATCCAATCCGGTGCGCTCAATCAAATCGGCCTTGAGTTCTTCTTCACGACCATGTTTCGTGTTTTCAATCTTGTCGTAAAGAATAATCTTGGTGGCCGTATGCGAAAGCAAGTTCGTTCCATCAAGAATCCAGACAGCCAAAACCACCAAAATATTGACAACCAGCAACTCTACATAACTTGCCGTCAAAGCCTGACCATTGATGATAGACAAACCCATGACTATAAAAAGATAGGTCATTTCCCTGATTCTGATTGTTTCCGTCCTGTAACGAATCATGCCGAAAATGGCAAACAGTCCCAAGGCAAAAGCGATATTCATCTTCATGTTCTCCATTAAGGTAATGAGCAGGAAAATGACCACCGAAAACATCATAAACGTGAAATAATAATCCTTACGATTAGCTTTCTTATAATAAAAGAAATGAATTATTATCCAAGAAACCAACAAGTTAAAGGCAAATCGGACTATGGTTGTCCAGAAACTCATAGCATCGAAAATCGGAACACCAAGGAAATCGGCAGCCGCCACGCCGCCACCAAATTCACGGGCAATTTCAGGATCAAAATCCTGCATCATGGCTTGTAAGAGAAGCATATCCTTTGTTTATTTGTTTATTTGTTTATTGATTTGATTGACTTTTAGACTCTTAGACACTTTTGACTTTTGTACTCAAAGATTTAAACAACTTTGAACAATCTTGAACAATTTTACTTTCAATTTTTCGTCAATAAACCATCACTATTCAGACTTTCCACTTTCAACTTTTCAATTCTTCTCAGCTTTTTCTTGAAACGGTTTTGCTTTACATCAGGTCGGGTCAGGCAAGTTCCAATGCAATACTTGCTGATTTTGAACGGCTTAATCCGCAAATCGAAAAGCACATCTTTCAGCAAGGAATAGGCGCGACCGTCCTGTTTCAGTTCCATCACCACTAATGGTGCCATCGAAGCTGTGGCGTCATTCGACAAATTATTGAATTTCAGATTACAATCAATTGTCAATCTTTCGGTTTTGCCAAAATTCACCAAGGTAATCCTATCAAACAATGTGACCAATTTCGGACTTAACGTGCTGACTTCGTAAGGCTGCTTTTCAGCAAGGAAAGCGGCGGCTTCTGCATTGTCAATGATATTTGCAATCGGCTCAACCTGAATGCGTTTCTTGCTCGTTCGGCCTTTGTTGCTTTTGTGCTTGACTTCGCAAAAACTCAGATCTGAATCGAGATAAGTCCGCACACGCACCTTGTCGCGCACCAAATGACGATTATGATGAATGATATACATCGTCAAGTCGGGCGTATCGTAATACACTGTCTTATAAGGTGCGAAACGGTTTCCAGAAACTTCCTGTGCATAATAACCGGTACGAATGTTTTGCAAAATCAAGAGCAATTGCGTTTCAGTAATCACATATTTTGTATCGACACGGTTCATCAGTTGGACATTCTTCATCTCATCCAACGATATGGGCCGCATGGCCTTCACTATGTCAACGATTTCCTTCACTTAGTCCTTGAAAATGAACTCAAAAGTCTTCACCGATTCCAGTTTTCCGTTCGGATAATAATTCAGCTGGCGTTTTTTAGAACCATCTTCATAATACTCGAACTTACGGATTCTGACCACTTTATCGCGGTCGTTATATTCAATTTCACGCAATACTTTCGCATCTATTCCGCTGCCTTCGGGATATTCGCTTACCACACGCATTTTCTGTCCGTAACTGGCATATTCTATTTCTTCGATTTTGCGGCCCAACTCATCATACGTTGTGACATGGTCCAAAAAAGCCTGCTTGCTGCCGACTGGCGTATTCCATTCCTTGACGGTAACACTCTTGCGGCGTTCACGCTTGATAACGGTACCTTCCGAAACCGTCTGGGCAAACATCATCATACTCACGAACAAGAAAAAAGCGATTGCAATTAACTTTTTCATATTCTGTTGACTACACATTTAAGATTATATCAAATTGTTCTTCCAATTCATAAACGGCACCTGCTGCTTCAACCTCAATTGTTTGAAACAAAAATTCAGGAACTTCCAAAAAACTTTCGGTCGCAGTATAGACTTCATACACGCCAGGCAGCAATTTCTGAAAATAAAAATAACCGTCAGGACCAACGCGCGTATCATCAAGCGGCATATTCTCGCCAACCTTTCGAATGTAGACCCTATGCTCGCAAGCCCATCCTTCGCCACGGTAACTGCCATTGTGATAATACTCTGCATATACCCGTCCTTTCACAATAGACGTTCCGTATGCCTTGCCATCATGGATGTAAATCGTCGGAACATCCGTTATCTTGCCGTCGCCAAGATGAACAGTTTGGCAAACAGGCACCTTTTCACCTGTCGGAAGCGTGGAATAGGCATACAATGTGTAATTTCCCGAACGCAAATACTCAAACCGATAGAAACCATCAGGACCAGTTTCAACATCATCGCCATAGAAGGAATCATCGCCATAAACGATAAAGACATCCGTTTTGGCGGCTGGAACAGTATCTGCATTCAATTCCAAATCGTCGTCGGGATGTTGAACCAGACTCACATAGCCTTGAACAGTACCTTTTCCACCTTCACCTTCGTCCTTGTTGCAAGCACACAAGACAAAGGCGGGCATTAAAGCCAAAATCATCAACTTGATAAACTCTTTCATTTTTCCCAATTTTAATGTAAAAATAGGCATTCGCCCAAATTAAGTTTTACAATTTTTATGCCAAGCGGATAAAACGAAACGCCAACTTTCCCAAAATCACTCTGCAACTCCCTTGCCCAGTTCCTGAATGGTTTCGCTTGCCTTCCTCAACACAAAAATGAAAGTGGTCAAATCCTCTTCCGAAACACCTGAAAGGATGTCATTCATCGCATTGATGGCAATTTCCTTGGTCGAATCGCGCATTGCAAGGCCTTTTTCCGTCACCACAATATTGTTCACGCGGCGGTCTTCCTTATCGACGGAACGGACTACCAAGCCTTTTTTCTCCAGATTATCAACAAACTGTGTAACGGAATTCTTATCCTTTTGGATAATGTAGGCAATGTTCTGCTGCGTCAAGGCACCTTCATTCCAAAGCGTGTCCATCACCAGAAACTGTTCGGCGGTCAGATTGATTCCATTGTTCTTAAACACCTCGCCAAGATGTTTCTTCAGCCTGCAGTTCAATATGTTGACATACACGGCTGCCTGTTTCACGAGCATCATATCATCACAATATTAAGATTATCATTCATTATTGAAAGTGCAATAATACGATTTTTTCTTTTTCGTAACATAAAAATGATGAAAACAATGAAAAATAGCAGTTGTCATAAGAAATCTTTCGGCAACAATATACAATTTGACCTTTTTATAACCAAAACATTCAAAACCCACAAAACTTTTCTCCATCCGACTTTGAATCTCGCAACCGCTCGATTCTTATCATGCAGAGCATCGGAGATGCAGCTTCCGATGACCCCCGATTAGGGGGAATCGGACAGGAAAGAAAAAAAGAGATTAATGATAGATTTGTTAGAGATTTGTTTCCAAAAAAACAACTTAGGGTCTAAAAGTATATTATTGCCAATCTTTCATTTCATGTAATATCACACCATCCCGCGCTGTTTCTTAATTGATTCGTAAGCAATATTGACTTCCTGCAATTTCTTTTCGGCGGCTTCGCGCACCTCGTCGCCCAAATGACTGACCAAATCGGGGTGATATTTCTTGGCCATGTCGCGATAGGCTTTCTTCACTTCGTCGTCGGTGGCATTCGGGTCAACTTCAAGAATCTTGTAAGCATTTTCAGTTTCGTTGACCGTCTGCACAAACATGGCTTTAATCGATTCATAATCAGAACCAGTGATGCCCATATACGATGCAATGCTTTGCAGCACGTTCAATTCCTGGTCTGCCATGACACCATCGGCATCGGCAATACCGAAAAGATAATGAAGCAGTTGCAGACGAGATGAATAATCCATATACTGCCCAACTTGGCGGCCAACATCATACAAATTATAGTCCTGATTGAGGATTCCGCGCAACATCTTGATATAGTTTTCAGCGCGTTGCTGACCGAAATTCTGCAAGAAAAAGCGTTTCACATAATCGAGTTCCGACTTCATGATTTTGCCGTCGGCTTTCATCACGGCAGCCGAAAGCACTAAAAGACTGACGTTGAAATCGCGCTGCTGGGCCGTGCTGCCCATGTTTTTCTTCACATCCTCTTCGGTCCAGCCGCTGAAAAGATTGCCAATCACATAGCCGATGATGCCTCCAATGATGCCGCCGCCGAAAATGAATCCCAATCCGGCCCCGACCCATTTGGAATAGCCGTTTTTCTTCCTCACCACTGTTGACGAAGTCTCTGAATTTCCGCTATCTTCCTGATTTTGTTGTTCTTTCCTGTTGTTCGATTTTCTAAACACGAAAAATAAAACCACTGCAACAATGGCTATAATAACAATGTATGAACTGTCTCCCATTTTGATTATAATTTGTTTGCAAAAGTAGTCAAAAAATGTTCCAAATGGGAAAATGCTGACATTATGGCAAGTTATTCCATATTTTTTTGAAAAAAACTTGCCCAAAAACGGGTTGTGTTTTCCATAATTCACTAATTTTGCACCCTTAAAATCAAAGGCAAATTTTAGTATTTAATCAATAATAAAAACTCAAAAAATGACAAAGTACGTTTATACTTTCGGCGGCAAGACCGCAGAAGGTAACGCTTCGATGAAGAACGAGTTAGGCGGTAAAGGCGCTAACTTGGCAGAAATGTGTCTGCTGAAACTCCCTGTCCCAGCCGGTTTGACAATCACAACCGAGTGCTGCACGGCTTATTACGAAAACAACTGCCAACTTCCTGCTGGCCTCATGGATGAAGTCCACGCCGGCATGAAGAACATGGAAAACATCATGGGCATGAAATATGGCGATGCTGAGAATCCGCTGCTCGTCAGCTGCCGTTCAGGCGCGCGCAAGTCAATGCCTGGCATGATGGACACCGTCCTTAACATCGGTCTCTGCTCAAAGACCCTTCCTGGTTTGATTAAGAAGACCAACAACCCACGTTTCGTTTACGACTCATACCGTCGTCTGATCATGATGTACGCCGACGTCGTAATGGAAAAGGCTGAAGGCATCGAACCTGTCGATGGCAAGGGCATCCGCAAGCAACTTGACGATATGCTTGATGATTTCAAGGCTGCAAAAGGCTACAAATCAGATACCGACCTGAAGGCTGAAGAACTGCAGCAACTGGCTGAAGACTTCAAGGTTCGCATCAAGGAAGTGCTCGGCACCGAATTCCCTGATGACGCTGAAGCACAACTCGAAGGCGGCATTAAGGCCGTGTTCAAGAGCTGGAACGGCAAGAAGGCTATCTCCTTCCGCCGCATCGAAGGTATTCCGGATGACTGGGGTACTGCCGTCAACGTTCAGACCATGGTCTTCGGTAATATGGGCGAAGGCTCAGCTACCGGCGTTGCTTTCACACGTAACCCTGCCACTGGCGACAACCAATTCTATGGCGAATGGCTGATCAACGCTCAAGGTGAAGACGTCGTTGCTGGTATCCGCACTCCTAACCCACTGAACGACGACACCAAGAACGAGCAGAACAAGAACATGAAGTCCATGCAGGAACTCATGCCTGAAACCTATAAGGAACTCTGCGAAGTCCGCCGCATCCTCGAAGAAAACTATCACGACATGCTCGACATCGAGTTCACCATCCAGGATGGCAAGCTCTACATGCTGCAGTGCCGTGTCGGTAAGCGCACCGGTATTGCTGCCCTGACCATGGCTCTCGACATGCTGCACGAAGGTCTCATCGACGAAAAGGAAGTGGTGATGCGCGTGGCTCCAGCCCAAATGGACGAACTCCTCCACCCAATCCTCGACGCTGCTGACGAAAAGAAACACGAAGTCATTGCCAAGGGTCTGCCAGCAGGTCCTGGTGGTGCCGTCGGTATCATCGCCCTCGATAGCGAAAAGTCAAAGGAATACACCGCCAAGAAGATTAAGAACATCTTGGTCCGCGAAGAAACCAACCCAGAAGACGTTGAAGGCATGCGTTCAGCCGACGGTATCCTTACCGCTCGCGGTGGTATGACTTCACACGCTGCTTTGGTTGCCCGTGGCTGGGGTAAGTGCTGCATCGTTGGTTGCGACGCTGTCAAGATCAACATGGAAGAACGCACCGTCACCATCGCCGGCAAGAAGTTCAACGAAGGCGACACCCTCGCCCTGAACGGTGCAAGCGGTTATGTCTATGGCGAAGCCGTTGGCATGATCGACTCATCAGAGAACCCACGCTTCCAAGAATTCATGGCACTCGTGGCTAAATATCAAGGCATGGGCGTCCGCACCAATGCTGACACTCCGGAAGACACACAAAACGCTGTCAACTTCGGTGCTGAAGGTATCGGTCTGTTCCGTATCGAACACATGTTCTACGGCAAGAACGGTGCTACACCTCTCGATATTCTCCGCAACATGATTCTGTCTTCCAACAAGGAAGAACGTCTGGCTGCCCTGAACGAACTTGAACCACACATCAAGGAAGCCGCTAAGAGCACCCTGAAGATTTTGAACCACAAGCCTCTCACCTTCCGTCTGATGGACCCACCTTTGCATGAATTCGTTCCACAAACCGAAGAAAAGCAACGTGCTAAGGCAGCCGAAAGAGGCATTACCTTCGAAGAAATCAAGAAGAGAATCGACGCTTTGCACGAAGTGAACCCAATGATGGGTCTCCGTGGCGCACGTCTCGGTATCGTTTACCCTGAAATCTCGGAAATCCAGTTCCGCGCCTTGTTCACAGCTACCGCTGAACTGATGGTTGAAGGTTACGATCCACACCTCGAAATCATGGTTCCTCTGACCATCGACGTGAAGGAATTGAAGCACCAGAAGGCTATCGCCGACAAGATCCAAGCTGAAGTGGAAGCCAAGTTCGGCGTGAAGATCAGCTACCTCTACGGTACCATGATCGAAATCCCACGCGCTACCCTGATGGCTGACGAAATCGCTGAAGTGGCTCAGTTCTTCTCATTCGGCACCAACGACCTCACCCAGATGACCCTCGGCTTCTCACGCGACGACGTGAACGAAATCATCCACACCTACATCGACCAGAAGATTATCGCTGCCGACCCATTCAAGACCCTCGACCAGCAAGGTGTTGGCCAACTCGTGAAACTCGGCGTCGAACGCGGTCGCAGCACCCGTCCAGGCATGAAGTGCGGTGTTTGCGGTGAACACGGTGGTGATCCTGCATCAGTCGAATTCTTCTACAATGCCGGCATGACCTACGTCAGCTGCTCACCATTCCGTGTACCTGTTGCACGTCTGGCCGCAGCACAAGCCGCCATTAACAAGGAACGCGGTTGCTAAAACCAATAAATGATTTATGAGACGCGATAAATCGCGTCTCTACAAAACAAAACAGCCTCTGGAGACAGAGGCTGTTTTGTTATTCGATTTGGAGGATTGAGCTACACATAAAAGGTAGTTTGATTTCAAACAATTGCTAAAACAGCTCTCCGTTCCAAAGCATCCGCAGGAAATCATAGACATTAATCATGTCAACATCTTCCGACTTGCGCGTTATGGGATCGAGGGAAACAATCATCAGCTTGCAATCGGGGTGTTCTTCCTTGAATGCCTTCAGTCCTTTCAGATGTTTGGACTGCACGGTCTCCACCGACTTGATTTCAATGGCCAGCTCCGCATCGCCGATAATGGCATCCACCTCGTTACCCGCGTAGGTATGCCAGTAACTGAGGCGGCGACGGTCATGCGAATAGCCCAAGTAGGCGACAAGTTCCTGAATGACCAAATGCTCAAAAGCGTGGCCGTATTCAACCGTTCCTCGGACAAGATTCTTGCGGTGCAAAAGATAATTGGCAACGCCCACATCGAAATAGTAGAAACGCGGCGCCTGCGCCAGTTTGCGTTTCACAGTCTTGGTGTAAGCAGGAATCATAAAGCCAATCAAGGTGTCTTGCAAGATATCGAAATACTGTTTCACCGAAGTGGAATTGATTTGGCAGTCGCTGGCGATGTTGCTGTAATTGACCATTTCCCCATCAGTGAGTGCAGCAACTTCGAGGAAACGTTCAAAGGCATCCAGGTTGCGCACGATGGCTTCAGCCTTGATTTCCTGCTGAAGATAGGCATCGACGTAGGCCGACAGTAATCTTGCCGGATTTGGCGACAGGTAATGTTGCGGCAACATGCCCTGATTGATCGCACGGTTGATGTCGAAATCGGGAATTTCGGCACTCACCAAAGGATAAAACGTACACGGATAGGCGCGGCCTCCAAGGGTGTTGTAACCCTTCCGCTTCAACTTGCGGGCACTGCTGCCACAAAGGACAAAACGGATGTCGAATTCCGAGATGAGACGGTGCACCTCGTTCAGCAGTTCCGGGACTTCCTGTATTTCATCAATGACGACAACAGTGCCGGCATCCTTGCCTGCAAACTGCTCATAAAGCGTAACGGGACGATTGCGGTAGGCCGAACGCAACGAAGAATTGAGAAGATCGATGTAAGAAGCCTGTGGAAACTGGGAGCGGAGATAAGTCGATTTCCCTGTTTTTCTGGCTCCAAACAGAAAGACACTCATTTCCTGAATGTCGTCTTGAATCGGGTATATACGGTTATACATTCCTTTAAAATTTAAATTACCGATTTGGATTTTACTTGAATATTCCAATTAGCGATTTGGATTTTCAAGGTAAATTCCCGCTGCAAAAATAGAAATCTTTTTCATAACAAACGCAAATTCACAAAAATGAATCAATAATTTTGGCAACAATATACAATTTGACCTTTTAATAACCAAATGCCTGCCGGACGCTGATAAGGGAAACCACTTTAAGTTTGCAGCGTGAATTCGTACAAGGTTATTTCCTACCTTTGTTGCATGAAGGAGGGACTAACTTCCAGAGGACAATCCATTAGAACCACAAGGCCAAGAGCCTATAATTCGTTTGGGATCCTCTGGAACGAAGCTGCAAAGGCTTGATAGAAAGTTAGGCTCGGAGCCTATTTAAAGTGATAGCGC